>NZ_LFZP01000094.1:0-228 GCF_002925705.1 Burkholderia anthinoferrum | reverse complement strand
TGGCGGAGCGGACGGGACTCGAACCCGCGACCCCCGGCGTGACAGGCCGGTATTCTAACCGACTGAACTACCGCTCCAGTCTTGCTGCTTGCCTGGCAGGCGTCGGTTACCTCCTGCCGGCGCGTCGTTTGTTCGAACGACGCCGAAATCTGGCGTCCCCTAGGGGATTCGAACCCCTGTACTCACCGTGAAAGGGTGATGTCCTAGGCCTCTAGACGAAGGGGACAA
>NZ_LFZP01000093.1:0-262 GCF_002925705.1 Burkholderia anthinoferrum | reverse complement strand
TTACAATAAAAAGAAAATTTCCTTTTCCCTTACTTTATTTAGTTATAGAAGATGAACTGCCACCACAATTTATAAGTTGTAAACAAACAAAGATGAATAAGGTAGTACTCTTCCCAGGATTGAAACGAAATATTTCGTTTCAATCCTGGGAAGAGTACTACCTTATTCATCTTTGTTTGTTTACAACTTATAAATTGTGGTGGCAGTTCATCTTCTATAACTAAATAAAGTAAGGGAAAAGGAAATTTTCTTTTTATTGTAA
>NZ_LFZP01000040.1:0-266 GCF_002925705.1 Burkholderia anthinoferrum | reverse complement strand
CCTGTGATCGTGTCGGTCTATTAGCGTCGCCCCTGCGCGGGGCAGCGGTCACTTTTCTTTGTCTTGCCAAAGAAAAGTAACCAAAAGAAAGGCGCCCGAAAACGCATGACCTCCCGGTGCCATGGCACTCAGAGTGGATCGCACAAAAGTGTCCGCGCCAGCCACGAACCCAGAGTGGTTCGAGCAATGGTTCTGACACCACTGGCCACCCCACGGAGCGGTATACCGTCCGCTAGCTCCGTCCTCGCTTCGCTCGGCCGACAGGT
>NZ_LFZP01000099.1:0-277 GCF_002925705.1 Burkholderia anthinoferrum | reverse complement strand
GTGTGTAAGCGCAGTAATGCGTTCAGCTAACTGATACTAATTGCCCGTAAGGCTTGATCCTATAACAAGTCTGCCTTATAGATCTGCGCCGTGTGTAAGCACTGGCCGCGATCCAAAGCGACAAGTTGGATTCTCGTGTGTGATACACACAACTCAAAATTACTGCTTCTTCCCAGATTGGTTCTGTTGGCCACGCCAGCAGAACAACCCTCTTTGCCTGATGACCATAGCGAGTCGGTCCCACCCCTTCCCATCCCGAACAGGACCGTGAAACGAC
>NZ_LFZP01000095.1:0-320 GCF_002925705.1 Burkholderia anthinoferrum | reverse complement strand
CCGCCAGTCGGATTGCCAACGCCGCCCAAGGCGCCCGTCACCGTACCGACTGCGCCGCTTGCCGCGTTGCCCACCGTCCCGACAATGCCGCCGAGACCGCCGGTCCCGCCACCACCGATACCACCCAGTGCGCCAGTCAGCGTTCCGACTGCACCTGTTGCCGTGTTCGCCACGGTCCCGACGAGACCGCCAAGCCCACCCGTCGCACCGCCACTTCCGCCAAGACCACCGAGCGCACCGGTTACCGTACCAACTACGCCACCAAGCCCGCCAGTCGGATTGCCAACGCCGCCCAAGGCGCCCGTCACCGTACCGACTGC
>NZ_LFZP01000097.1:0-216 GCF_002925705.1 Burkholderia anthinoferrum | reverse complement strand
ACTTCAAGGGCGCGGTTGCATTCACGCTTCTCTGCACGACTACCCGCCGCCAGGCACTTTTTTCGCGGCATTGGTAGCCCAATCTCTTGAAGATGTTCTCGCGACCGCGATGTGTTTGCGGCCCCAATTTTCTCGCGGCGGAGCGGCAAATTCCTGCATTTCGGAAGTTGTCTTTCGTCCAGGGGCGAGCGATGGCAGCTGGCTGGGGATGGATGG
>NZ_LFZP01000098.1:0-374 GCF_002925705.1 Burkholderia anthinoferrum | reverse complement strand
TGCCCGAGTCCGAGCGGTTCTGCGCGCATGATGGCCATGCTCTCGTCGAGATCGGCGTGGAAACGAGCGAACAGCTCGACGTGATTCCCGAGCAAGTGCGCGTCGTTCAGCACCAGCGGGTCAAGTACGCGTGCCCATGCTGCGATCTCGGTATCAAGGTCACGCCCGCACCGGCGCGTATCATCCCTCGCGGGCTGCTGACGGAATCCGCGCTGGCGTGGATCATCACCGGTAAGTACCAGTACGGCATGCCGCTGTATCGTCAGGCCACGCTGCTGCGTCGCTTCGGCGGAGATATCTCGTCGAATACGCTGGCTGCCAGCGTGGTGCGGGTGGGACTGGCCACGCAGCCGGTAATCAACCTGATGCGCGAC
>NZ_LFZP01000092.1:0-380 GCF_002925705.1 Burkholderia anthinoferrum | reverse complement strand
GCGCTGCCGGTGCCGAACGCACCCGTCAGCGAGATACGCGGGAAGAATGCCGCGCGCGCCGCGCCGATGTTCGCGTTGGCAGCCAGCAGCGTCTGCTCGGCCTGCATCACGTCCGGACGACGCGTGAGCAGATCCGACGGAAGGCCTGCCGGCACGTCCGTCAGCAGATTCTGCGCGTCGAGCGGCATGCCGGCCGGCAGGTCGTCCGGCAGCGGCTCGCCGATCAGCAGCACCAGCGCGTTCAGCGCCTGCGCACGCGCTCGCGCCTGCGCCTGCTGGTTCGCGAGCGCCGTCTCGACCACGGTCTGCGCCTGACGCAGCTCGAGCTCGGAGCCCGTGCCGTTGTCGAACTGCAGCTTCGTCAGGTCGTACGATGCCTG
>NZ_LFZP01000091.1:0-380 GCF_002925705.1 Burkholderia anthinoferrum | reverse complement strand
GGGCTGCCGGTGCCGAACGCGCCCGTCAGCGAGATACGCGGGAAGAATGCCGCGCGCGCCGCGCCGATGTTCGCGTTCGCGGCCAGCAGCGTCTGCTCGGCCTGCATCACGTCCGGACGCCGCGTCAGCAGATCCGACGGAAGGCCTGCCGGCACGTCCGTCAGCAGATTCTGCGCGTCGAGCGGCATGCCGACCGGCAGGTCGTCCGGCAACGGCTCACCGATCAGCAACACCAGCGCGTTCAGCGCCTGCGCACGCGCACGCGCCTGCGCCTGCTGGTTCGCGAGCGCCGTCTCGACCACCGTCTGCGCCTGACGCAGCTCGAGCTCGGAGCCCGTGCCGTTGTCGAACTGCAGCTTCGTCAGGTCGTACGATGCCTG
>NZ_LFZP01000038.1:0-381 GCF_002925705.1 Burkholderia anthinoferrum | reverse complement strand
TGTCGGTCGAGAACTCGGCGATGAAGGTGGCGGCGCCGCCGTATTCGCCGCCGGTCGAGAAGCCCTGCACGAGGCGGGCGACGAGCAGCAGGATCGGGGCCATGATGCCGATCGACGCATAGCTCGGGATCAGGCCGATCGCGAAGGTACCGACGGCCATCATGATCATCGTGGCGGCGAGCACGCGCTGGCGGCCGATGCGGTCGCCGAGCGGGCCGAACACCATGCCGCCGAGCGGGCGTACGAGGAACGCGGCCGCGAACGTGCCGAAGGTGGCGAGCAACTGCGCGGACGGGCTGCTGGACGGGAAGAACACCTTGCCGAGCGTGACGGCGATATAGCTGTAGACGCCGAAGTCGAACCATTCCATCGCATTGCCGA
>NZ_LFZP01000001.1:0-269106 GCF_002925705.1 Burkholderia anthinoferrum | reverse complement strand
TCGCTCACTCAAAGCTGACAGGAATATGAATCACTTCATAAACCTGACTTACTTTAGTGTGAGACTCTTGATACTTTCGCTATCTGATCCGAGGATCAGCTCGCTTTCATCAAGCGCCCACACTTATCGGCTGTTAATTTTTAAAGAGCATGTCTGCGAGAAACTCCGCGTTTCCCAGCAGCGCTGCGTTTTCAGCAGCAGAGAAGCGAGATTATGAACCGTGTTTCGCAGCTCGTCAACAACTTTCTGAACGACTTCGTTGCGACTGCGGGGCCCATCTTCCTGCGCCGCCGAGGCTCGTTACCACCGAACCCCAACAGCACCGCTTCCCCTCCCCCCGCGCCGCGTTTCCGGTAGCGCGAAAGAGGCGTGATTCTAAGCACCCGCCCCCATCCACGCAAGCTCTTTGTGAAGAAAGCTTGAAAAAGCCTCCGTGCGCTGTCGCGCACGGAGGCTGGGGGCTCGACGAACGATGTAGCGCTGTCCGCCGACAGGCCGTCTGCAATATTCCTCTCTATATAGAGGGGCGTCACTTGCCGCCCACGGCAGCCTGCAATTGCTCGAGCGGCACCGCATCGGCCATCGCCGTGTAACCGGCATCGCTCGGATGGATTCCATCGCCGCTATCGTATCGGCGCTGCAACACGCTCGCACGCGCCGGATCGCGCAGCACCGCGTCAAAGTCCACCACGCCGTCGAACCCGCCGCCGCTCCGGATCCACCGGTTCACCTCGAGCCGGATCGCCTCGCGCCCGGCCGGCAACGCCGCCGGCGTGAGCGTCGCGCCGAAGACCTTCACGCCCTGGCGATGCGCCGCGTCGATCAGCCGGCGATAGCCGTCGATCAGCGATGCGGCCGTTACCTGCGTATGCGGGTGATCGCAATCGAGCCCGGCGCGCGGCGGCATCGCCGCGAAGTTGATGTCGTTGATCCCGATCAGCACGATCGCCGCCTTCACGCCGGAGCGCGACAGCGCATCATGCTCGAATCGCGACGCCAGCGAGGTGCCGTAGCACGCGGAGTCGCTGAGCAGCCGGTTCCCGCTAATGCCGAGATTCACGACACCGACCGAATCGGCGCCCGACGCGGCCAGCCTGCGCGCGAGTGCGTCCGGCCAACGGCGGTTCCGGTTGACGGTGGAGCGCAGCCCGTCGGTGATCGAATCGCCGATCGCGGCGACGCTGGCGCGCGCGGCGCCGGACTCGACAGCCAACTCGGTCACCCACGCATATTGGGTAAAACGGGTGCGGAACGCGTCGGCGCCCGGGTCGCCCACGTGATCGCCCGGCGCGGACACATAATTGAACTGGTTCGACACGCGGTGCCAGACCGTCATCCGCTCGTTCGGCCCCATCTGGAGACTGATCGCATACGGGCGCGCGGCCGTCACGTCGATCGTCACCGGATCGCTTTCGATCTCGTGACCAGGCGCGAGCGTCACCGACGCCTTGCCGCCAAACCGGACCGGCACCGCCGCGCCGCCGGCGAGCGCGGCACCTTCGCCGGCACGCGCGAGGCTCGCGGCCTCGACGACCAGCGGCGCGCGACCGTATGCGTTGCTCACGCGAATCCGCGCGGCCCGCCCCGACACGGTCGGATAGACGACCTGGCGCACGGTTCGGCCGGCCACGTCGGGCGCGCGGTAAAGCGGCGGCGGCGCGGCGAGGTCGGGAATCGGCTGCAGTGCGGTCGCCCACGCGGCGACCCATCCGGCCGGCGCGGCCGACGCCTCGAGCGGCGACACGAAAACGGCCGCCCCCAGCACGGCCGCGGCGAAACTGCTTCGAAATGACATCGGCAAGATCCTCATCGGAAAGCGGGCATTGTGCCGCAGAAGACGCCGGACCCTCGCGCGAAGCCGCACTTGCGCCATTCGATCGCGCCCCGATGTCCCTCGTTTACCCCAGTCCCGCCGCAAATCCGCAAGAAATTTATTAACCGACCGGTCGGTTGGTTTATACTTCGCACACATTCAACCGGACGAGAGCCTCCGCCATGTACACGCAATCCCTCGACATCCCCGGCAACGTCGCGCCGCTCGACGCCGCAGCCGAGTCGCCCGAGCAGGCGCGGTTCGATGCGGTGATGGCCGCGGACGGCAAGATCGAACCGCAGGACTGGATGCCCGACGCCTATCGCAAGACGCTGATCCGCCAGATCTCGCAGCATGCGCACTCGGAAGTCGTCGGCATGCTGCCGGAAGGCAACTGGATCTCGCGCGCGCCGAGCCTGAAGCGCAAGGCGATCCTGCTCGCGAAGGTGCAGGACGAAGCCGGCCATGGCCTCTATCTTTACAGCGCGGCCGAAACGCTCGGCGTATCGCGCGATTCGCTGGTCGACGCGCTGCACGCGGGCAAGGCCAAATACTCGAGCATCTTCAACTACCCGACGCCGACCTGGGCCGACGTCGGCGTGATCGGCTGGCTCGTCGACGGCGCCGCGATCATGAACCAGATCCCGCTGTGCCGCTGCACGTACGGCCCCTACGCGCGCGCGATGATCCGCGTGTGCAAGGAAGAGTCGTTCCATCAGCGCCAGGGTTTCGACGCGCTGCTGTCGATGATGAAGGGCACCGACGCGCAGCGTGCGATGGTCCAGCAGGCCGTCGACCGCTGGTGGTGGCCGGTGCTGATGATGTTCGGCCCGAGCGATGCGGATTCGGTCCACAGCAATCAGTCCGCGAAATGGGGCATCAAGCGGATCTCGAACGACGATCTGCGCCAAAAATTCGTCGACGCGACCGTCGATCAGGCGAAGGTGCTCGGCGTGACGCTGCCCGACCCCGACCTGAAATGGAACGAGGCGCGCGGTCACTACGACTACGGCGCGATCGACTGGGACGAATTCTGGCGCGTGGTCAACGGCGACGGCCCGTGCAACAAGGAACGCCTCGCCACTCGCGTGAAGGCGCACGAGGACGGCGCCTGGGTGCGCGAAGCCGCGCTCGCGCACGAAGCGAAGCGCCGCGCCCGCGCCGAACAGCACGCCGCCTGAGCGGCACCCCTCGAATTCATGAATCAGGAGAAGGTAATGAACAAGGAATGGCCGATCTGGGAAGTATTCGTGCGCAGCAAGCAGGGCCTCGACCACAAGCACTGCGGCAGCCTGCACGCCGCCGATGCGACGATGGCGCTGCGCATGGCGCGCGACGTCTACACGCGTCGCCAGGAAGGCGTGAGCATCTGGGTGGTGCCGTCGTCGGCGATCACGGCGTCGGATCCGAGCGAGAAGGCCGAACTGTTCGAGCCGGCGGGCGACAAGATCTACCGTCACCCGACGTTCTACACGCTGCCCGACGAAGTCAACCACATGTAACGCCCGCGCCATGACGATCACGCCCGAACACCTCTCCTACGTGCTGCGCCTCGCGGACAATGCGCTGATCCTCGGTCAGCGCAACGCCGAATGGTGCGGCCACGGCCCGATCCTCGAGGAAGACATCGCGCTCACCAACATGAGCCTCGACCTGATCGGCCAGGCGCGCATGCTGTACACGCACGCGGCCGAGCTCGAGCGCCAGCTCACCGGCGCGACGAAGACCGAGGACGATTACGCGTACTTCCGCACCGAGCGCGAATTCGCGAACTTCACGCTCGCCGAGCTGCCGCACTATGGCCCGCTCTCCGGTACCGCGCACGCCGACAAGGACTACGCGGTGACGATCGTGCGCAACTTCCTGTACGCGGCGCTGATGCTGCACGTGTGGAGCGCGCTGGAAACGTCGACCGACACGCAACTCGCCGCGATCGCCGCGAAATCGGTGAAGGAAACCCGCTATCACGTCCAGCATGCGCGCGAATGGCTCGTGCGCCTCGGCGACGGCACCGACGAATCGCACCGCCGCGCGCAGGCCGCGCTCGATTACCTGATGCCGTACACGCGCGAATTCTTCACCGCCGATGCGATCGACGACGCGATCGTCGCACCGGGCATCGGCCCGGCGCCGGCCGCGATCGAGGCCGCGTGGCGCGCGGACGTGGACGACGCGCTCGCCGAGGCCACGCTCACGCCGCCGACTCCGGTGAAGCATGTAACGACCGGCAAGCAGGGCGAGCACTCGGAGCACATGGGCTACCTGCTCGCCGAAATGCAGAGCCTCGCGCGTCAGCATCCCGGCGCGAGCTGGTAACCGCCCCACGCCACGGAGCCCGACGATGTCCGCCCAGACCGCCGCCCCTACCCACGGCGCTCCCGCCGCGCACCGCGACGATCCGCTGCTCGCCCGCGCATGGGACGTGCTGGAAGCCGTGCCCGATCCGGAGATTCCGGTCGTGTCGATCCGCGAGCTCGGCATCCTGCGCGACGTCCGCCGCGCGGACGACGGCCGGCTCGAAGTCGTGATCACGCCGACCTACTCGGGCTGCCCGGCGATGTCGCAGATCGCCGAGGACATCGCCGCCGCGCTGCAGGCCGCCGATCTGCCGCCGCACCGGATCGAGACGGTGCTCGCCCCCGCGTGGACGACCGACTGGATCACGCAGGAAGCGCGCGACAAGCTGCGGGCCTACGGCATCGCGCCGCCGGTCGGCCAGTGCGGCAGCACCGCGCCGCGGGAGAACGTCGTGCGCTTCGTGCCGCGGCCGGTCGCGGCGCCCACCTGCCCGCGCTGCGGCTCCGCGCGCACCGAACGTCTCGCGCAATTCGCGTCCACGGCCTGCAAGGCGCTGTATCGCTGCGTCGACTGCCGCGAACCCTTCGACTACTTCAAACCCTACTGAATATGGCGACCCCGCAATTTCACCCGCTGCGCATCCGCGACGTGCGGCCCGAGACCGCCGATGCCGTCACCGTCTCGTTCGACGTGCCGCCCGAACTGCGCGACGCGTACCGCTTCACGCAGGGCCAGTTCGTCACGCTGAAGACCCACATCGACGGCGAGGAGACGCGCCGCTCGTATTCGATCTGCGTCGGCACGACGGACTACGATCGCGACGGCGAATTGCGCATCGGCATCAAGCGCGTGCGCGGCGGCCGCTTCTCGAACTTCGCGTTCGACACGCTGAAGCCCGGCCACACGATCGACGTGATGACGCCGGACGGCCGCTTCTTCACGCACCTGAACGCCGACCACGGCAAGCAGTACGTCGCGTTTTCCGGCGGCTCGGGGATCACGCCGGTGCTCGCGATCGTGAAGACGACGCTCGAGCTCGAGCCGCGCAGCACGTTCACGCTGATCTATGGGAACCGCAGCGTCGACGCGATCATGTTCGCGGAGGAGCTGGAGGACCTGAAGAACCGCTACATGAACCGCTTCGTCCTCTATCACGTGCTGTCGGACGACCTGCAGGACGTCGAGCTGTTCAACGGCGTGCTCGATCAGGCGAAATGCGCGGAATTCCTCGCGACGCTGACGCCGGCCGACGCGATCGACGAGGCGTTCATCTGCGGCCCGGCGCCGATGATGGACGCCGCCGAAGCGGCGCTGAAGGCGGCCGGCGTGCCGCAGGCGAAGGTGCACGTCGAGCGCTTCGGCACACCGCTGCCGCAGGCCGGCGCACCGGTCGTCGAGATCACCGCGCAGACGCCTGCCGCCGACCTCGAAATCGTGCTCGACGGCAAGAAGCGCAAGCTGCGCTTGCCGTACGAAGGCGTGAGCCTGCTCGACGTGGGCCTGCGCGCGGGCCTCGCGCTGCCGTACGCATGCAAGGGCGGCGTGTGCTGCACGTGCCGCGCGAAGGTGATCGAAGGCGAAGTGCGGATGGAGAAGAACTACACGCTCGAGGAGCACGAAGTGAAGGACGGTTTCGTGCTCACGTGCCAGTGCCACCCGATCAGCGACAAGGTCGTAGTGAGCTTCGACGAACGTTGAGCGGCGTCGCGTCGCGGCGCCGGGCGGTTTCTCGCCGTCACACATCTCGCTTACACTAGGGTCTGTTTACATATGGAACGCGCATGCGTTGCCACGAGAACGGCCGCTCGCGAGGCGTGCGACGCCGCGAATACTGACGTATTCGCAAGGAGCACAACGCGGCGAGCGGCCGTTCTCGTGGCAACCCCAAATTAAAAAAATCATGTCAGGGGAATGCCCGAAATCGCCCGTATGGCGGCGTCGCTCGTCGCTTGTTTGGCGCGGCCAAACGGCGCTTCTCACTCCTTGCCCTACGAGCGATTTCGGGCATTCGCATGTGCGTTCCATATGTAAACAGACCCTAGGGGCCGCCGGCCGGCTGGACATCGCAACGTCCGCCCGGCCGGCGGTTTTCTTTTGTTGACGACAGGCCGATGAGTACCATTCATGTGATTCAGGGCGGCACCGCCGCCGCGTCGCTGCGCGAGGCCCTTGCGCTAGCCGGACGCGACGAGCGCGTCGTCGGGTTGCTCGACGATCTCGGCGTCGGGCCGCTGAAGGGCGTCGACGAGACGCCCGACACACGCGCCGCGTTCTGGCAGCACGTGCTCGGCGACCAGATTCCCGACTGGAACGCGGAAATCGAGGCCGAATTCGCGCGCCTCGACCAGCTTGCGATGGATGCCGGCCAGGTCGTCGTGTGGCACGCGCCGAGCGTCGGCGACAAGCTGCTGCTGCGCCGGGTCGCCTATCACCTGCGCAACGTGCCGCAGCGCCTGAACGAGGTGCGGCTGTCGGCCGCCGACCTCGACGCCGCGCAGCGCGCAGCGCTGTCGCGCACCGACCAGGCGTGCGCGACCGGAATGTTCTCGCCCGCGGAACTGGCGCGCAAGCGGCCGGCGGCCGCGCCGGTCTCGGTCCTGCGCATCGGCCGCCTCGCGCTCGAATGGCAGGAGGCGAAGCACCTGAACGCCGAACTGCGTTATTGGGTCAGCAACACGATCAAGAGCGGCCACTACGCCGATCTCGACGCGCTGATCGTCGCGCGCGCGGAAGCCGACTGGCAGCCCGCGCAGCGCCTCGTCGGCAGCATCATGGCCGCGGCCGACCGCGGCGGGCTGTTCGTCAGCGACTCGATCGCCTGGTGGCGCTGCCGCGACCTCGCGGCAGCCGGCCGGCTCGAACTGCAGGACGATGCGCCCGCAGCCCTCTCTTCCACGCACGTGCGCGCAGCCGCCGCGGCGGCGCACCGCTAATCTTCCGTATTCGACCATGGCCCGAACCCGAGCGCCCGACCACGAATCCCAGCGCGAGCAGATCCTCGACCTGGCCGCCGAGAAATTCGCGCAGACGAGCTACCCGAGCACGTCGATGTCCGATCTCGCGACCGCGAGCGGTACGTCGAAGGCGCGGCTCTATCACTATTACGAGAGCAAGGAAGCGATCCTGTTCGACCTGCTCGACCGCTACACGAAGCGGCTGATGCTGATCATCGCCGAGGTCGAGGGCGCGAGCCAGCGGCGCGGCCTCAGCGAGCGCGACGCGTTCGCCGAACTCGTGCGCGCGTTCCTCGCCGAATACGAGACGTCGCACAGCCGCCATGTCGCGCTGCTCAACGACGTGAAGTATCTGGAGGACGCGCAGCGCGAAATCGTGCTCGACCGCCAGCGCGACATCGTCGCGGCGTTCACGCGACAGCTCGCGCGCGCCTACCCGGACCGGATCTCAAAGGAAAACCAGACCCCGGTGACGATGATGGTGTTCGGGATGATCAACTGGACCTTCACGTGGCTGAAGCCCGGCGGCCGCCTCGGCTACCGCGACTTCGCCGAACAGGTGATCGACCTGATCGAGCGCGGGCTATCGACGGCGGCCTGATTGTCGCGCAGCAGCATGCGTTGCGCGACGGGCACAGTGGCACCACCCGTCGCGTATTTCATATGATGAATTTTAAATCCCTTCAAAATCAGCAAGTTACGGAATGAACTAAGCGGATTTAGAATTCCCCCTCAGGACAAAGAACGTCAAATACGGGTTTTCCCCAACCTCGCTCGGGTAAAATGCTGTTGCATTGCACAACCCGCTTGTGCACCCACACTGAGGAACCCACGATGAACACGCAATTCAACGGCCGTGCCGATGCTGTCGGCAAGGTCGGTACTGCGCCGGTTCTCGTCAGGGAACTGGCTTCCAAAGACCGTGAGCAAATGCTCACCCACTTTCTCTCGCTCGACGAAGAGGACCGCCTGCTGCGCTTCGGCCAGATGGTGCCCGACCACGTGATCGAGAACTATGTCCGCACGATCGATTTCGGTCGCGATACCGTGTTCGGCGTGTTCGACCACGACCTCGAACTGATCGGCGTCGGCCACCTGGCCTACTTGCCGGCCGAGGGCGACACGCGCACGGCCGAATTCGGCGTGTCGGTGCTCGAAAGCGCGCGCGGCCGCGGCGTCGGCTCGAAGCTGTTCGAGCGCGCGGCGATCCGCAGCCGCAACACGCACGTGACGATGCTGTACATGCATTGCCTGTCGCGTAACGCGACGATGATGCACATCGCGAAGAAATCCGGGATGCGGATCGAGTACGCGTACGGCGAAGCCGATGCGTACCTGTCGCTGCCGCCGGCCGACCACTCGACGATCATCGCCGAGATGCTGCAGGAACAGGCCGCGGTGTTCGACTACGCGATGAAGCGCCAGGCGCGCCGCACGACGAAGTTCATCGAATCGCTGATGCCGGCCTGACGCCGGGCCCGACTCGCCAACCTCAAGCCCCAACGCGCTGCCGTTGCAGCCCGCGAAAAATGGCTCGCCCCTTTCGCGCTTCGCGTGTCCGGCGGCTGCCGACGTCATTGTCACCCCATCGCCTCACCGATACGGCCGCCCTTGCAGCCGACATCACGGCATGTTTCCCGCGCTCCGGCGCAGCGCGTCCGCTGGCAGTGCGGTTCAAGCCCCTCTGTCGCCGGACAGTGCTCGCGCAGAAGAACATCTACTTTCGTATCCGTCCCATTGATCTTTGAGCGCCCGCCGATAGATGATCGGTCGCTTATTTCATTCGGCGAAAGGTCGAAGTGACAGGCTGTCTACCCGTGGTTTCTCCATACTCGGGCCACGCCTTCATCCATCGAACCTGTTTTCCCGATTCGTCTATTTCATGTTGCGAGGATAAGGGTATGACGGGACAACGCATCAATTACGGGCAGCCTACCGGAATGTATCTGTTGATCGAACAACTGCATGCGAAGTCCGGACTGCCATCGTTGGCTAACACGGTTGGTGCATCCAATCTGCAAATCTATCGGACCGTTGCCCAACTGTATGAAACTGCCGATATCTACATCGACAATCAACGGGTCGTGTCTGGCGAGATGACCATGTGGCAAATGCTAAAGGGAGCATTCGGCATCGATGTCGTCACGCGCCCCAATGGTAAAACCACGCTGGTGCTTGAATATGCGGGCTTCGTCAGCAACATCACACCATTGCCCAAAATCGGCAACCTCTTGCCCGAACTCATTACCAAGGAATATACGCTGAAGCTTCGTTCTCCCTATATCTTCGGTACTGATCCCCTACCAGACATCCAACTCTACAGGCATGCCAAATCCGTATTTATGCAGCGCAATGGTGGCCAGTCTCCAGCCACGGCAATGGCGAAATACAATCGCCGAACCAGGGAGCTGATCCGACTTAATACAATCAGCGAAATCGACACCGTCCTGCGCGGTCTGCGCACGGCACTTCCGTCGTTGAATTTCTGAACTTCCGTCTATCACGACATGCGCCTCACCATCGCCAAACCGATATCGCTGGCCTTCTTTACAGTGCTAGGCGGTCTGCTGGGCTTCACCCTCCACAACAGGTTCATAGAGAGCCTCGCTAGCACGCATGCCGTATGGTTCGTCGCCGGCCCGCCATCACAGATGTTCGTCGATCAACTTCGGACCACTATCGCCTTTGGTACTCTTGGGGCGGCCGTGAGCATCGGAATTTCGTTCTTCCGTACACACATCGCATCGGCCAAGGTTTGCACCGTGGCGACGTTGCTGGTTATCGCTGTCGCGGTAGCAGGTACATGGGGCGCGCAGGCGATTATTCTCGCCCGACTCGCCGCGACGACGGCGGCCACAGCGCAGTTGAACATCCCTTTATTACTCCCCTTACCCCACATTCCCGCTTTCTGGATCGCGGGAACAGCAACCGTCTGTGTTGTCATCGACGTCGGTATCACCATGCTGTTCGTGCGCCGCCGCCATGGTTGGAGATGACAATGAAGACCGCGCTGCATGCATGGCTGAACGGCTATCGGCGCATGCTGTCGTTTCGGGGCCGAGAGCGACGCCGGGATTTCCTCTGCTTCCTGCTCGGCCATTACCCGCTCTTTTATCTTCTGATCACGCTGATCAAATGGTCCCACACTCGGCTTTCCGCCGACGCAACGCTCACGTCGTTCCTGCTGTTCTGCGCCGGGCTCGCGTCGCTATGCGCGACCCTGGCCTACAACGTCAGGCGCCTGCACGACAGCAATCGCTCCGGCCTGCTGTGCATCGGCTACTTCCTGTTCGCAGCCCCCATTGTGATCCTCGTGTCGCTGTGGCTCGCGCCCCGCAACGCCGGTAATCAATACGGCCCCGATCCGCGCCGCACGCGCACGTAGCCCCCGCACCGGCGGTACGGCAAGCCGGCGCGTCGCATCTACATCACACGTCGCCGTCAGCGAATCGGCAACGCCGTCGTTTCCTTGAAGCAGTCGAGCGAGAAGCTCGTTTTCACGTCGATCACCGACGGGTGATGCAGCAGATGCTCCTGCACGAAGCGGGAGAAATGCGCCATGTCCTCGACCTGCACGCGCAACAGGTAATCCATGTCGCCCGTCATCGCGTGGCACGCGACCACTTCCGGCCAGGTCTGCACGGCCGCGCGGAACAGTTCCGCGTGGGTCGCGCCCGCGCGCGCCGACGTCTCGTCGGCCCGGACCGGCGCGAGGCCGCCGCGCTTCTCGAGCCGCACGCTCACGTACGCGAGCAGGTCGAGCCCGAGCTTCTGCGGATTCAGCAGCGCGACATAGCCGGTGATCACGCCGATTTCCTCGAGCCGCCGGATTCGCCGCAGGCAGGGGCTCGGCGACAGATTCACGCGCTCGGCGATCTCCTGGTTCGACAGGCGCCCGTTCTCCTGAAGAATCGCGAGAATCCGCCGGTCGATGGCATCCAATTCAGCCTGCGCCATCTTCTGCCCTCCATCGATAATTTTGAGACTGGAAATTGCGCCATCGTAGGCGCGGGCGATTAAGTTCGCAAGTTTCCGCTCGCGGCCGCCCGCTACACTCTGTCGCATGTATCGACTTGCCGCGCATGCTGGTGACGGGCACGGCCGTCGACATCGAACCAGGCCGGACATGCGCACGCCGCGCCGGCCGATCGCCCCGCACAGGAGACACGACATGCAGATCCCCACCTGGGACAATCCCGTCGGCACCGACGGCTTCGAATTCATCGAATACACGGCGCCGGACCCGAAAGCGCTCGGACAACTGTTCGAGCGGATGGGTTTCACCGCGATCGCGCGCCACCGCCACAAGGACGTGACGGTGTACCGCCAGGGCGACATCAACTTCATCATCAACGCGGAACCCGATTCGTTCGCGCAACGCTTCGCGCGGCTGCACGGCCCGTCGATCTGCGCGATCGCGTTCCGCGTGCAGGACGCCGCCAAGGCATACCAGCGCGCGCTCGAACTCGGCGCGTGGGGCTTCGACAACAAGACGGGCCCGATGGAGCTGAACATCCCGGCGATCAAGGGGATCGGCGATTCGCTGATCTACTTCGTCGACCGCTGGCGCGGCAAGAACGGCGCGCAACCGGGCGCGATCGGCGACATCAGCATCTACGACGTCGACTTCGAGCCGATTCCCGGTGCGAACCCGAACCCGGTCGGCCACGGCCTCACCTACATCGATCACCTGACGCACAACGTGCATCGCGGCCGCATGCAGGAATGGGCCGAGTTCTACGAGCGCCTGTTCAACTTCCGCGAAGTGCGCTACTTCGACATCGAAGGCAAGGTGACGGGCGTGAAGTCGAAGGCGATGACGTCGCCGTGCGGCAAGATCCGCATCCCGATCAACGAGGAAGGCTCGGATACGGCCGGCCAGATCCAGGAATACCTCGACGCGTATCACGGCGAAGGCATCCAGCACATCGCGCTCGGCGCGAGCGACATCTACCAGGCGGTCGACGGGTTGCGCAGCAAGGAAGTGAAGCTGCTCGACACGATCGACACGTATTACGAGCTGGTCGACCGCCGCGTGCCGAACCACGGCGAATCACTGGAAGAACTGAAGAAGCGCAAGATCCTGATCGACGGCGCGCGCGACGACCTGCTGCTGCAGATCTTCACCGAGAACCAGATCGGGCCGATCTTCTTCGAGATCATCCAGCGCAAGGGCAACCAGGGCTTCGGCGAAGGCAACTTCAAGGCGCTGTTCGAATCGATCGAACTCGACCAGATCCGCCGCGGCGTCGTGCAGGACAAGGCCTGACGCATCCGCCGGGTGGCGGGCGGCGCCGCGCCACCGGGCCAGCCGCGCGATCCGGCGACGCAAAGAAAAAGGGCGGGAACCCGAGGATTCCCGCCCTTTTTGCATGCCGGCGCGGCCCGTGGGCCGCGCGATCGCATCAACGCACGCTCGCCTTCGACTCGGCGGCACGCGCGGCCGACGGCTGTGCCACGGCGTCCTGGGCCGGCACGATCTGAAGCATCTGCGCGCCGGCTGCCGCCAGCGCGCTCGCGCCTTGCGCACGCACCGGGCCGGTCATCGCGAAAAACGCGGCGGACACGATCAGGAAACTCTGGATATGACGTGTATTCATTGCACCTCCTGTAAAACTGCCGGCGCCTCCCCGAGCGCGTCGGAACGCACCCACGCGGCCGGGCACCTCCGGCAGGCCGACAAGATTAACGGCATTTGCCCGCAGATCAATGCCGCTTTACATGCTTTTACATGATGTAACGCATGATCTCGCCCTGTTTCGCGACGTGCGGACGCCCGTGCCCCCGCGTCGCGACCGATGGGCGGCGGGTTTGCCCCAGTGCTACCATCCCTTAAAACCGGCGAACATGCCGGCCACTGCCGACGCGTCCAAAAGATGCCGACGCAACCGAAGTTTTGGTGATCCCAGACCGGGTGGAGGAGACAGTTAATGAATGCCCCGCTAGACGCAGACCAACGCGCGTCGCTAGAAGCCGCGCTGAAGTCCGTCACGCTTGACGACAAATACACGCTGGAACGCGGCCGCGCGTACATGAGCGGCATCCAGGCCCTCGTGCGCCTGCCGATGCTCCAGCAGGAACGCGACCGCGCCGCCGGTCTCAATACGGCCGGCTTCATCTCCGGCTACCGCGGCTCGCCGCTCGGCGGCCTCGATCTGTCGCTATGGAAAGCCAAGCAGCACCTGGCCGCCCACCAGATCGTCTTCCAGCCCGGCCTCAACGAAGATCTCGCCGCCACGGCCGTGTGGGGTTCGCAGCAGGTGAATCTGTACCCCGGCGCGAAATACGACGGCGTGTTCGGCATGTGGTACGGCAAGGGCCCGGGCGTCGATCGCACCGGCGACGTCTTCAAGCACGCGAACTCGGCCGGCTCGGCGCAGCACGGCGGCGTGCTCGTGCTGGCCGGCGACGACCACGCGGCGAAATCGTCGACGCTCGCGCACCAGTCCGAGCACATCTTCAAGGCCTGCGGGCTGCCGGTGCTGTTCCCGTCCAACGTTCAGGAATATCTCGATTTCGGCCTGCACGGCTGGGCGATGAGCCGCTACTCGGGCCTGTGGGTCGCGCTCAAGTGCGTGACGGACGTCGTCGAATCGTCCGCGTCGGTCGACATCGACCCGCATCGCACCGAGATCGTGCTGCCGACCGATTTCATCCTGCCGGAAGGCGGGCTGAACATCCGCTGGCCCGATCCGCCGCTCGTGCAGGAAGCGCGGCTGCTCGACTACAAGTGGTACGCGGCGCTCGCCTATGTGCGTGCGAACAAGCTCGACCGCATCGAGATCGATTCGCCGCATGCGCGCTTCGGGATCATGACCGGCGGCAAGGCGTACCTCGACGTGCGCCAGGCGCTGATCGACCTCGGCCTCGACGACGAAACCTGCGCGCGGATCGGCATCCGGCTCTACAAGGTCGGCTGCGTGTGGCCGCTCGAAGCGCAGGGCGCGCAGGCGTTCGCGCGCGGCCTCGACGAAATCCTGGTGGTCGAGGAAAAGCGCCAGATCCTCGAATACGCGATCAAGGAAGAGTTGTACAACTGGCCCGATGCGCAACGCCCGCGCGTGTTCGGCAAGTTCGACGAGAAGGACGGCGCCGGCGGCGAATGGTCGGTGCCGATGGGCAACTGGCTGCTGCCCGCGCACTACGAGCTGTCGCCCGCGATCATCGCGAAGGCGATCGCGACGCGGCTCGATAAATTCGAATTGCCGTCCGACGTGCGCGCGCGCATCGCGGCGCGGCTCGCGGTGATCAACGCGAAGGAAATGGCGCTCGCGAAGCCGCACGTGCAGACCGAGCGCAAGCCGTGGTTCTGCTCGGGCTGCCCGCACAATACGTCGACCAACGTGCCGGAAGGCTCGCGCGCGATCGCCGGGATCGGCTGCCACTACATGACCGTGTGGATGGACCGCAGCACGAGCACCTTCAGCCAGATGGGCGGCGAAGGCGTGCCGTGGATCGGCCAGGCGCCGTTCACCGACGAAAAGCACGTGTTCGCGAACCTCGGCGACGGCACCTATTTCCATTCGGGGCTGCTCGCGGTGCGCGCGGCGATCTCGTCGAAGGCGAACATCACCTACAAGATCCTCTACAACGACGCGGTGGCGATGACGGGCGGCCAGCCGGTCGACGGCGTGCTGACGGTGCCGCAGATCACGCACCAGCTCGCGTCCGAAGGCGCGAAGAAAATCGTGATCGTCACCGACGAGCCGGAGAAATACGACAGCCAGAAGGCGCTGCTCGCGCCGGGCGTGACGATCCATCACCGCGACCAGCTCGACGACGTGCAGCGCGAGCTGCGCGAGATCGAAGGCACGACGATCCTGATCTACGACCAGACCTGCGCGACCGAGAAGCGCCGCCGCCGCAAACGCGGCACGTATCCGGACCCGGCGAAACGCGTCGTGATCAACGAAGCGGTGTGCGAAGGCTGCGGCGACTGCTCGGTGCAGTCGAACTGCCTGTCGGTCGAGCCGCTGGAGACCGAATTTGGTACGAAGCGCCAGATCAACCAGTCGAGCTGCAACAAGGACTTCTCGTGCGTGAAGGGCTTCTGCCCGAGCTTCGTCACGGTCGAGGGCGGCCAGTTGAAGAAGCCGAAGGCCGTGTCGGTCGACGGCAGCGCATTGCCGCCGATTCCGGAACCGACGCTGCCGGAAATCGATCGCGCGTACGGCGTGCTCGTCACGGGCGTGGGCGGCACGGGCGTCGTCACGATCGGCGCGCTGCTCGGGATGGCCGCGCACCTGGAGAACAAGGGCGTGACCGTGCTCGACGTCACGGGTCTCGCGCAGAAAGGCGGCGCCGTGATGAGCCACGTGCAGATCTCGCACGCGCCGACCGACATCCATGCGACGCGGATCGCGATGGGCGAAGCCGATCTCGTGATCGGCTGCGACGCGATCGTCACGGCCGGCGACGAATGCACGTCGCGGATGCGGCACGACGCGACGCGCGTGGTCGTCAACAGCGCGCAGACGCCGACCGCCGAGTTCATCAAGAACCCGAACTGGGCGTTCCCCGGCCTGTCCGCCGAGAACGACATCCGCGCGGCCGCCGGTGAAGCGGTCGATTTCATCGACGCGAACCGCTTCGCGGTCGCGCTGCTCGGCGACGCGATCTACACGAACCCGTTCGTGCTCGGCTACGCATGGCAGAAGGGCTGGCTGCCGCTGACGCTCGCGTCGCTCGAACGCGCGATCGAGCTGAACGCGGTGTCGGTCGACAAGAACCGCGCGGCCTTCGACTGGGGCCGCCGCGCCGCGTACGACCTGGCCAGCGTGAAGCAGGCCGCGGCCGGCGACGCCCGGCCCGCGCAAGGCGCCACGGTGATCTCGCTGCACACGAGGAAGGCGGTCGACGCGCTGATCGCGAAGCGCGTGGAATTCCTCTCCGCGTACCAGAACGCCGCGTACGCGTCGCGTTATGCGGCGTTCGTCGACAAGGTGCGCGCCGCCGAGCGGGCACTGGCGGACGGCGACACGGTGCAGGAGCCGCTGACCGAAGCGGTCGCGCGCAACCTGTTCAAGCTGATGGCGTACAAGGACGAATACGAGGTCGCACGGCTGCAGTCCGATCCCGCGTTCCTCGCGCGCCTGACCGCACAGTTCGAAGGCGACTGGAAGCTGAAATTCCACCTCGCGCCGCCGCTGTTCGCGAAGACGGACGCCCACGGCCATCTCGTGAAGAAGGCGTACGGCCCGTGGATGATGTCGGCCTTCCGGCTGCTCGCGAAGGCGAAGTTCCTGCGCGGCACGGCGCTCGACCCGTTCGGCCGCACCGCGGAGCGCCGCACCGAGCGCGCGCTGATCGGCGAGTACGAAGCGCTGATCGACGAGGTGCTGGCCAAGCTGAACGCGGCCAACCGGCCGCTCGCGCTCGAGCTCGCGGCGCTGCCGGACGGCATTCGCGGCTACGGCCACGTGAAGGAGAACAACCTGCGCGCGGTACGCCAGAAGTGGGACACGCTGCTCGCGAAGTGGCGGTCGCCGGCAGGCGGCCAGTCGCACCAGCAGGTCGCGTAAGCGCGCGCGGCGGGCGTTCGCGGACTGGACGCCCTTCCCGCGCCGCCGTCGCCCCTTACGGTTCATGCAAAAAAAGCCACGGAACGCAGGTTCCGTGGCTTTTTCATTGCGCCGCGCGTGACGCGCGGCACCGCGGGCGTGGACTTACTTCGTGTTCACGTTCGCGGCGGCAACGGCCGTCATGTTGATGATCCGGCGCACGGTCGCGGCCGGCGTCAGGATGTGGACGGGCTTGGCCGCGCCGAGCAGGAACGGGCCGACCGTCACGCCTTCGCCGCCGACCATCTTCAGCAGGTTGTACGCGATGTTCGCCGCTTCGACGTTCGGCATGATCAGCAGGTTCGCCTCGCCCGACAGCGTCGTGCCCGGGAACGCCTGCTTGCGGATCAGTTCCGACAATGCCGCGTCGCCGTGCATTTCGCCGTCGACCTCGAGGTTCGGCGCACGTTCGACGATCAGCTTGCGGGCCTCGGCCATCCGGCGCGACGACGCCGACGGCGCGCTGCCGAAGTTCGAGTTCGACAGCAGCGCGGCCTTCGGCGTGATGCCGAAGCGCTCGATCTCGGCCGCGGCCTGGATCGTCATGTCGGCGAGCTGGTCGGCGCTCGGCAGCTCGTTCACGTACGTGTCGCACACGAACAGGTTGCGGCCCGGCAGCATCAGCAGGTTCATCGCGGCGAAGTGCTCGGCGCCCTTCGCGCGGCCCAGCACCTGCTCGATGAACTTCAGGTGGCTGTGGAACGTGTCGATCATCCCGCAGATCATCCCGTCCGCGTCGCCCAGATGCACGAGCATCGCGCCGATCAGCGTGTTGAACTTGCGCATCGCGGCCTTCGCGACTTCCGGCGTCACGCCGTCGCGCGCGCCGATCTCCTGATACGCCTGCCAGTAGCGGTGGTAGCGCGCATCGTCTTCCGGATCGACGATTTCGAAATCGGTGCCGGCCTTCAGCTTCGAGCCGATCTTCGCGAGGCGCATGTCGACGACCGACGGGCGGCCGATGATGATCGGCTTCGCGATCTTTTCCAGCAGCACGAACTGCGCGGCGCGCAGCACGCGCTCGTCCTCGCCCTCGGCGAACACGATGCGGGCCTCCTTCTGCTTCGCGGTCGCGAACACCGGACGCATCACCATGCCGGTGCGGTAGACGGTCGCGCCGAGCTGCTCGCGATAGGCGTCCATGTCCTGGATCGGGCGCGTGGCGACGCCCGAATCCATCGCGGCTTGAGCGACGGCCGGCGCGATCTTGATGATCAGGCGCGGGTCGAACGGCTTCGGAATCAGGTAGTCCGGCCCGAATTCGAGCGAATGGCCTTCGTACGCCTTCGCGACTTCCTCGCTCTGGTCGGTTTCCTGGGCCAGCTCGGCGATCGCGCGCACGCACGCGAGCTTCATTTCTTCCGTGATCGTCGTCGCGCCGACGTCGAGCGCGCCGCGGAAGATGAACGGGAAGCACAGCACGTTGTTGACCTGGTTCGGGTAGTCCGAACGGCCGGTCGCGACGATCGCGTCCGGGCGCACGGCTTTCGCGTCTTCCGGGCGGATTTCCGGTTCCGGGTTCGCGAGCGCCAGGATCAGCGGCTTGTCGCCCATCGTCTTGACCATGTCCTGCTTCAGCACGCCCGCGCTCGAGCAGCCGAGGAACACGTCCGCGCCGACGATCGCGTCGGCGAGCGAGCGCGCGTCGGTGTTCGCCGCATAGCGCTGCTTCGACGGATCGAGGTTGCCGCGCCCTTCGTAGATCACGCCCTTCGAATCGGCGACGAGGATGTTCGACTTCGTGAGGCCGAGGTTCACCAGCAGGTCGAGGCACGCGATCGCGGCCGCGCCGGCGCCCGAACACACGAGCTTCACGTCGGCGAGTTTCTTGCCGACGACCTTCAGGCCGTTCAGGATCGCGGCCGACGCGATGATCGCGGTGCCGTGCTGATCGTCGTGGAAGACGGGAATCTTCATGCGCTCGCGCAGCTTCTGCTCGATGTAGAAGCATTCCGGCGCCTTGATGTCCTCGAGGTTGATGCCGCCGAGCGTCGGCTCGAGCATCGCGATCGCCTCGACGAGCTTGTCGGGGTCGGACTCCGACAGTTCGATGTCGAACACGTCGATGCCCGCGAATTTCTTGAAGAGGCAGCCCTTGCCTTCCATCACCGGCTTCGCGGCGAGCGGGCCGATGTTGCCCAGACCGAGCACGGCCGTGCCGTTGGTGATGACGCCGACGAGATTGCCGCGCGACGTGTACTTCTGCGCGTCGAGCGGATCGGCGTGGATCGCCTCGCACGCGGCGGCGACGCCCGGCGAATACGCGAGCGACAGATCGAGCTGGTTCGACAGCGGCTTGGTCGGGGTGACCGAAATCTTGCCGGGTTTCGGGTTCAGGTGATAAGCGAGAGCGGCCTGCTTCAGTTGTTCGTCCATGATTGACCTGCGAGAGACATGCGAAATATTGACGACTCAGTACACAGCACCTTCGGCCGCGTCTGCTTGAATCGAGGGGATGGTCGACTGCGAGACGGCCCGCGACGCGCCGGATCGGCACGCCATCGAACCTTGGCGGATGGCAAGAGGAAAGTACAAAGTACTGAACGATTTCTTAGGGTCGCCTAGTGTACACCCCCTAAATGACCTCCGTTGGTGCACCGCCGCATCCCCGGCATCCGCATCGGACTGGTCGCACCCCATTTGTTTCGCCTGTGGTGAGCCGCGCGCCGAACCGCGCGAATTCCGCCGAAAACCGGCCTGGATCGGGTAAAATAGCCGGCTACGCGCGCAGCGATGCGATTGGCCTGCCGATCGCGCCCCGGCCCTCCGGGCAGGTTCCCCTTGCTGCGCCACCGGGCCCGCGCCCGCTCCTCGCTCATCACCCAAGGAATGCCCATGACAGGCTACGATCGTCAGTCGATCTCGGATACGACCGCCAAAATCCTGCTCGAAGTGCAGGCGGTGCACTTCAATGCCGAAAAACCGTTCATCTTCACGTCCGGCTGGGCAAGCCCCGTCTATATCGACTGCCGCAAGCTGATCTCGTATCCGCGCGTGCGCCGTGCGCTGATGGAAATGGCGGAAACGACGATCACGCGCGACATCGGCTTCGAGCAGATCGACGCGGTGGCGGGCGGCGAGACGGCCGGCATCCCGTTCGCGGCATGGATCGCCGACCGGATGATGGTGCCGATGCAGTACGTGCGCAAAAAGCCGAAGGGTTTCGGCCGCAATGCGCAGATCGAAGGCCATCTCGAGGAAGGCTCGCGCGTGCTGCTGGTGGAAGACCTGACGACCGACAGCCGCAGCAAGATCAACTTCGTCAACGCGCTGCGCACCGCGGGCGCGACGGTGAACCACTGCTTCGTGCTGTTCCACTACGACATCTTCAAGGAAAGCGTGTCGGTCCTGAAGGACATCGACGTCGACCTGCACGCGCTCGCCACGTGGTGGGACGTGCTGCGTGTCGCGAAGGCCTCGGGCTACTTCGAGACGAAGACGCTCGACGAAGTCGAGAAATTCCTGCACGCACCGGCCGAATGGTCGGCCGCGCACGGCGGCGCGACGGCCGCGAAGGAATGACGCCACGCCGGCATGCATGCCGGCGCACTGGCTGAACAAGCCGCCTGCTTCACCGCAGGCGGCTTTTTTTCGTCCGTTGCCATGCACCCTGACCGAGCGCAATCGCGGGCGGCAGTGGGCATCGCTCATCGAACCCTAATGCTAGACTTGATCCATCGCCGCCCTCAGCTGCGCGGGCAACACACAACGCCAACAATGCCGGGCATCTCGGTCCGGCCCACGTGACGGGAGAAGCGCCATATGCGTGTGGATCGCCGGATCACTCCGCCTGCGCCATCGGGTCGCCCGTCTCCGTTGCTCCTCCCCGCCCTCCTCTGCGCCGCCGTTTTCGCGGCGCTGCCCGCGCATGCGGAAGGCCCGTTCACCGTGACGAGCGACGACCTGACGCCCGGCGCCCGCGTGCGGGCCGCGAACGTGTTCGACCGCGGCGACTGCAAGGGCGCGAACCGCTCGCCGCAACTCGCGTGGCACAACCCGCCGCCCGGCACGCGCGGCTACGCGGTCACGATCTTCGATCCCGACGCGCCCGGGCACGGCTGGTGGCACTGGGCCGTGGCCGGCATTCCGGCGACCGTCACGAGCCTGCCGGCCGACGCGAGCGCATCCGGCTTCCTGCGCCGCATCGGCGCGAGCGAGGCGCGCAACGACTACGGGATCGACGGTTACGGCGGTCCGTGCCCGCCGCCCGGCAAGCCGCATCGCTACGTGATCACCGTCTACGCGCTGAAAGGCACCGACCTGCGCGTGTCGCAGGGCCGCCCCGCGCCGATGTTCGAGCACGAGATCGGCACGCTCGCGATCGGCACCGCGCGACTCACGGTCACGTACGGGCAGTAGCCGCGCGGTGCCTCGCCCGGCGGCGGCGCCGCGATTGCCGGCCGCCGCGAATTTCAGTGCGCCGCGCGCGCACGTTGTCTCGTCATTTCGGCTTGCTAGACTCGTCGTCACCGGTCGCGGCATGCCCTGCCGCGCGACCGTCGCGCCGCCTGCCGGCGACGCGTGACGCGGCGAGCCGCGGCGGCCCGCCGTTCCCGTCCCTTTCCGGAGAACGCTTCATGTCGAACATCGTCATCGTCTATCACAGCGGCTACGGTCACACGCAGAAACTGGCCGAGGCCGTGCATGCGGGCGCGCAGGATGCCGGCGCCAACGTGCGCCTGATCGCCGTCGGCGACCTCGACGACGCGGGCTGGGCCGCGCTCGACGCGGCCGACGCGATCGTCTTCGGCGCGCCGACCTACATGGGCGGCCCGTCGGCGCAGTTCAAGCAATTCGCCGATGCCACGTCGAAAGCGTGGTTCACGCAGAAGTGGAAGGACAAGATCGCCGCGGGCTTCACGAACTCGGCGACGATGAACGGCGACAAGTTCTCGACGATTCAATATTTCGTCACGCTGGCGATGCAGCATGGGATGGTGTGGGTCGGCACGAGCCTGATGCCGGCGAACTCGAAGGCGGCCACGCGCAACGACATCAACTATCTCGGCGGCTCCACGGGCCTGCTCGCGCAGTCGCCGGCCGATGCGACGCCCGACGAGGGCCCGCTGCCGGGCGACCTCGAGACCGGCAAGGCATTCGGCCGGCGCGTCGCCGAAGCGACCGCCCGCTGGGACGCCGGCGCCCGCTGAGCACGCCCTCCCCCGGCCGCGCGCGTATCGGCGCGGGCGTCAAAGGGACACGAAGACGGCCGCCGGCCGTCTTTTTTCGTCCCGCGCGGCCCAGCGCCGCCGGATGACGTCTTAAAATGGCGGTTTCAGGGCGCCGCGGCTCCCGTTTCATCCAGTGAGAGCGAAATGAGCACCAAAGTTTTTGTCGACGGCCAGGAAGGCACGACCGGCCTCAAGATCTTCGAATACCTGTCGGCACGCAGCGACATCGAGATCCTGCGCATCGAGGAAGCGAAGCGCAAGGACGTCGACGAGCGCCGCCGCCTGATCAACGCGTCGGACGTCACGTTCCTGTGCCTGCCGGACGTCGCGTCGCGCGAATCCGCGTCGCTCGTCGAGAACCCGAACACCACGCTGATCGACGCGAGCACCGCGTTCCGCACGCATGCCGACTGGGCGTACGGCCTGCCGGAACTGACCCGCGCGCAGCGCGAGAAGATTCGCACGTCGAAGCGCATCGCGGTGCCCGGCTGCCATGCATCGGCGTTCGTGCTCGCGATGCGTCCGCTCGTCGACGCGGGCATCGTCGCGCCGACGTTCGCCGCGCACAGCTACTCGATCACCGGCTACAGCGGCGGCGGCAAGTCGATGATCGCCGAATACGAAAACGCCGCGCCGGGCGGCAAGCTCGCGAGCCCGCGCCCGTACGCGCTCGGCCTCGCGCACAAGCACCTGCCGGAAATGGCCGCGCACACGGGCCTCGCGAACGCACCGATCTTCACGCCGATCGTCGGCCCGTTCCTGAAGGGCCTCGCGGTGACGACCTACTTCACGCCCGAGCAGCTCGCGAAGCGCGCGACGCCGCAGGACGTGCAGCGCGTGTTCGCCGAGTACTACGCGGACGAGGCGTTCGTGCGCGTCGCACCGTTCGACGCCGACGCGAACCTCGACGGCGGCTTCTTCGACGTGCAGGCGAACAACGACACGAACCGCGTCGACCTGTTCGTGTTCGGCAACGCGGAGCGCTTCGTCACGGTCGCGCGCCTCGACAACCTCGGCAAGGGCGCGTCGGGCGCCGCGATCCAGTGCATGAATCTCAACATCGGCGCGGCCGAGGACGCAGGCCTCAAACGCTGATTCAGCCTCGCATGCCATGCAAAGCCGGCCACTGGCCGGCTTTTTATTTACCCGTATCAGGCAATATATAAAAACGCCGGATCGCGCATTTACAAATATTTACAAGCTTTCCATTGCGCGATTATCCGCGAATTAATCCAACCCCTCCTTATCCAGTCAATCCCGAATAGGGATAAACCGGATACCCGTCAATTCAAACGCTGCCGTTATACGCGGGAAGGCGTTGCGAGAGCCTGCCGGGCGTCGCGCACGCCCCACTCCGGCAGCTTTCGACAGCCTGTCTCGCGTTTAAATTCTTACCAATCGCCTTATCAGGAAAGGATTCAATTGGCAGATCCCGTTTCAATCGCCTTTTTTAGACGGGTTCATCAATTGACAGCAAAAACACAGGCAGCGACATTAGCTCGCACAATTAAACGATTGGAGACAGCGGCATGTCGCACACCTTATCGAAGGGGGTGGCAACGGCCTTTGCCATTGCCCCTTTCCTGGTTGCATGTGGCGGGGGGGACTCCGGCGGCGCGCTCGCGCCGATCGATGCGCCCCAATGTTCCGGCTCGAGCTGCGGCCCGCAAGGGCAGCCGCCTTCGCAGCCGATCAACGGCGCATTGTGCCCGGCCAACGCGGACATCGTGAAGAGCACGTACCTCGGCGGCGCCGGTAGCGGCGAGATCGTCAGCGTCAACATCGACGCGGTCGCGATGACCTACACGCTCAAGTGGCTCGAATCGCCGATTCCGCTGAAGACGGGCACCGTCACGCCGAGCCGCGTCGGCACGACCATCACCGGCAAGGTCGTTCATCCGCCGACCGGCACGCTGCCGACCGCCGAGCAGACGCGCTGCGCGTTCGTCCTCACGCCGGGCACGGGCCCCGCGCCGGACGGCTCGACGTATTCGACGGCCGCGGACTTCAACCAGGCGAACCCGCCGATGCTGCTGGTCGGCATGGGCGTGGCGGGCGGCGGCATTCCCGGCGCGACGATCCAGTACGACGGGCTGACGATCATCCCCGGCGTCGTGCAGAACGTCGGCCAGGTGCCGAACCGTCACTTCGACTTCTATCCGTTCCTCGGCTTCGCGAACACGACGACCGACCTCTCGAAGCTGCCGGGCACGTACAACGCGCTGCTCTATCACCTCGTGCCGTCGGGCAACTACGCGACCAAGGGCTCGAACTCGAGCGAGACGTTCGATGCGAACGGCGCGTGCACGTCGAGCGGGGCGGGCGGCTGCCAGACGACCGGCGATCCGTGGAAGGCGAGCGCGAACGGCGGCTACTTCGACAGCGCCAAGGCGCCGCAGACACTGCCGCAGACGCAACTGCCGATCGTCGGCGCGACCGGCAAGTCGGCGACCGCGCACATGGTGATCGGCCAGCTCAACGGCGCGACGGTGCCGGTGATCGTGCGCACGGGCAACGTGAACCTCGGCACGCCGCCGCTGCACCTCGATGCGCAGGTCGACGACGAATCGGGCATCGCGGTGCTCGGCGCGGCGACGGCGATCACGTCGGGCGCGATCGACGGCGGCTACGCGGGCGCGGACTCGAACTTCAAGTACACGGCCGCGCTGATCCGCGGCGGCAATGCGTCGTTCATCAACCCGTCCACGCAGGCCGAGGAAGACGGCTTCACGCTCGACTACGGCCAGACGACGCCGGGCCTGCTGAACGCGAAGACCGCCCCGCCGAGCGGCGCGAGCTACCCGTCGGCATCGGGCGTGGTGATCGCGACGGGCGGGCTGTACGCGGCGTTGATCCAGGGCACGGTGAACGGCGGCGTCACGGCGACGTCGGCGAATTCGACGACGTCGTCGACCCCGTACTTCGGCGTGGGCGCGCAGATCAGCAAGTAGCGATCGAGGACGCGGCGGCCGGCCTGCCGCCGCGCGTTGCAGGGAAGGCACGAAGGCGCCCGGCACGGCGCGGGCGGGACGAGCACGACCAACAGAAGCGGCCGACAGGGAGCTGGCCGCCACACAAGACAAATCTGGAGGAGCAACATGAAGCGCAACCTCATTCTGGCGGCCGCTGCCGCCGCCCCCCTTCTTTCCGCTTGCGGCGGCGGCAGCGACAATCCGCCGCCGCTCGTCGAGGAGCGGCTTTGCCCCGCCACGCTCGACTACAACACCGTGTTCACGGGCGGCGCGGGCAGCGGCGAACTCGCGAAAGTCCAGCTCGACACGACCAAGATGACCTGGCAGGTCACCTATGTCGAATCGCCGGTGCCGCAAAAGACCGGCACCGTCGTGCCGACCCGCGCGGGCACGGTCGACAGCGGCACGCTCACGCAGGAAACGCTGCTGCCGACCAACAAGCTGAACCAGTGCGCGTTCCGCCTGAACGGCGGGAGCCTCGACGCGTCGCGTCCGGCGCGCATCTTCGTCGGCTTTGGCGTCGCGGGCGGCACGATTCCCGGCAAGGAGATCCAGTTCGACGGCGTGCTCGGCCAGGCCGCGGTGCCCGACACGAAATTCCCGTACTACCCGTTCATCGGCTTCTCGTCGATCGAAACGGACATCACGAAGGTCGCGGGCACGTACAGCCACATCGGCTTCGGCGAAGTGCCGTCGCAGAAATTCGCGCCGGCGTCGATCGACGCGAAGGTGACGATCAACGCGGACGGCACGTGGACCAAGTGCGACACGACCGGCCAGTTCGCCGGCGGCGCGTGCACGCAGCAGGGCACGAACTTCGTGCAGTCGGCCGACGGCAGCGGCGCGTTCCAGTCGAACAACTACGCGAGCCAGATGAAGCCGACGCTGTCGGCCACGCCGCAGGGCAAGGGCTTCATGATCGTCGGCAAGCTGCGCAACCAGCTCGTGCCGATCCTCGTGCGCACGGGGGTCGCGAACCCGAACCCGACGCCGGACAGCAACGGCGTGCCGGGCCTGACCGCCGACGACGAATCGAGCATCTCGATCCTCGCGCCGCAGACGGCCGTCGCGGCCGGTTCGCAGAACGGCGAGTACATCGGCGTCGACAGCCAGTTCGATTACCGCACCACCGCGCTGATCGACAAGCAGGCCACGCTGCTCGATCCGTTCCAGCCGTCGCAGGCGTCGCTCACGCGAGTGCTCGACCTCGACTACACGCAGAAGGTGCCGGGCACGGTCACGACGATCCACACGGGTTCGGGCAGCACGTCGCCGACCGGCAAGTTCATCTTCTCGGGTGGCGTGTTCGGTTTCCTCGACAACGCGGGATCGACGCCGTATTTCACGATCGGCGCATTCGTCCAGTAAGCGGAGGGGAAAGCCGTGATGAAGAAAACCCTTCTCTGCGCGGCGGCCGGCGCCGCCGCCGTGGCGCCGCTCGCCGCGCACGCGCAGAGCGCCGGCAGCAACGTCGTCACGCTGGGCTGGTTCCACATCATGCCGCAGCAGAGCAGCACGCCGATGACGACCAACGTCGCGCCGACGCCGATCAACACGCCGCTGCGGCTGCCGCCGTCGTTCACGTCGGCGGGCACCGGGCTGCACACGAGCGGCGCCGACACGGTCGGCCTGACGGTCAGCCACTTCCTGACCGACCACATCGCGGTCACGTCGGTGGCCGGCGTGCCGCCGGTGTTCAAGGTGTCGGGCCAGGGCACGATCAAGCCGCCGGGCCCGGCGGGCGCGCTCGGCACGCAGAACATCGGGCTCGGGTCGGTCAACCCGATCGTGAAGAGCGTGCGGCAGTGGAGCCCGGCGGTGATCCTGCAGTACTACTTCGGGCAGGCGACCGCGAAATTCCGGCCGTTCCTCGGCCTCGGCGTGTCGTACAACTGGTTCAGCGACCTGCAGCTCAACACGAACTTCATCAAGCAGACGCAGGACAACCTCGGAGCGATCCTCGCGGCGGGCGCGGGCAAGCCGGGAACGACCTCGGTGGAGGCGAAGGCGTCGTCGTCGTGGCAGCCGGTGTTCAACGCAGGCCTGCAGTACAACGTGACGGAACACTTCGGGCTGGTGGCGTCGGTGACCTACATCCCGCTGAAGACGACGTCGACGGTGACGATCAAGGCGGCCGACGGCTCGGTGCTCGCCGAGTCGAAATCGGACCTGAAGGCGGACCCGATCATCAGCTACGTCGGGATGACGTACAAGTTCTGAGCGCGGCGACTGCCGGCGCGAATGGATGGCCGCGACACAATCGCAGGCAAAAAAAAGCCCGCCTAAGTGGCGGGCTGAATCCATATCAGAGGAGACATGGAGGAGACAGGTGTCACTATAGCGAATCGGTTTCCGCAATGCAACATTTCCGTAGAGAAAATAAGGATTTTCCCTCGAATGCGGCCTCTAGTTCGCCGTGACGGCGCCTGACCCCTTTTCGTTCTCCCGTTCGAGCACCTCGCCCAATGCGTCTCGCAGCAGCGCGACAGGCCGCGTGAGACGGCCCGGCAACGTGCCGTGCACGATCCACACGTTGATCCGCGTTTCCAGCCCCGCCGTTTCCACCACCCTCAGCGCGTCGCGATGCGCGCTGCGCGCCAGCGCGTTCGGCGCGGCGATGCCGATGCCGGCGCCGCGCGCGACGAGCGACAACTGCAGCTCCGAGCCGAACGCTTCCACCGCGACGTCGAACGGCAGCCCGGCCGCGCCGAGCGCGCGGCTCAGCGCCGAGCGCATCCCGCAGCCGTCCTGGCTCAGCACCCACGGAAAACCCGACAGCGTGTCGAGCGACAGCGGGCCGTCCGGCAGCGGGAAATCGCGCGCGGCGACGAGCACCGTCGGCTGCGTGGCGAGCAGCGTCGCCGTCAACGCGTCGGGCAGCGCCGCGCTCGCCGGCACCATCACGGTCGCGACGTCGAGCGCGCCGCGCTCGATGCCCTGCACCAGCGCGGGCGACCACCCGGCCGTCACACGCAGCGTGAGGCGCGGGAACGCCTCGCGCAGCCGGTCGATCGGCCGCTCGAGCGCGAGCTCGGACAGGAACGGCGGCACGCCGATGCGCAACTCGCCCGACGGCTCGCCGTTCGGCGCGCCCGCCGCCATCAGCTCGTCGACCGCGCCGAGCACGTTGCGCGCGAGCGCGTAGACGTCGCGCCCGGCGGCGGTCGGCTTCAGCGGCTTGCTCTGCCGTTCGAGCAACGGCACGCCGAGCAGCGTCTCGAGGTTCTGCACACGCCGCGTCAGGCCCGGCTGCGTCAGATGGAGTTTCGCGGCCGCGGCCACCATCGACCCGCTGTCGACGACCGCGACGAACGCCTGGAGATCACGCGTATTCAAAACAAACTCGCATAATCATGTTAGACATATTTCAATTGTCGCATAAACATCAGGCACCTAGGATGGGAATTCCTTCGACCCACCGCCCGGCCTCCCGATGAACTGCCCTGCCAACCGCTGCCCCGCCGCCGTTTCCCCGTCCGTCGTCGCGCCGCCCGCGCTGAGCACCGGCATGACGCTGTTCTTCGCCGCGACGGTCGGCGTGATCGTGATGGACCTGTTCGCCGCGCAACCGCTGACCGGCCCGATCAGCGCGGACCTGCACCTGCCGCCCGGCCTCGCCGGCCTCGTCGCGATGCTGCCGCAGCTCGGCTACGCGGCCGGGCTCGCGTTGCTCGTGCCGCTGGTCGACCTGCTCGAGAACCGCCGTCTGATCGTCGCGACGCTCGGCGTCTGCGCGGCGGCGCTCGCGCTGCCCGCCTTCACGCGCTCGGGCACCGTGTTCCTGCTCGCGACGCTCGCGGCCGGCGCCGCGTCGAGCGTGATCCAGATGCTGGTGCCGATGGCCGCGTCGATGGCGCCCGAAGCGCAGCGCGGCCGCGCGGTCGGCAACGTGATGAGCGGGCTGATGCTCGGGATCCTGCTGTCGCGGCCGCTCGCGAGCCTGATCGCGGGCTCGGCCGGCTGGCGCGCGTTCTATCTGCTGGCCGCGCTCGCGAACGCGGCGATCGCCGTCGTGCTTGCGCTGCGCCTGCCGGCGCGCACGCCGTCGATCACGGCCAGCTACCGCGCGTTGCTCGCGTCGATGGGACGCCTGCTCGCCGACGAGCCGGTGCTGCGCCGGCATGCGCTGTCCGCCGCGCTCGCGATGGCCGCGTTCAGCGCATTCTGGACCGCCGTCGGGCTGCGGCTCGCGCAGCCGCCGTTCGCGCTCGACCTGCACGGGATCGCACTGTTCGCGTTCGCCGGCGCCAGCGGCGCGATCGTTACGCCGCTCGCCGGCCGCGCGGGCGACCGCGGCCACGGCCCGGCCGCGCAGCGGCTCGCGCACGGCACGATGCTCGCGGCCCTGACCGTGCTCGGGATCGCCGGCGCGGGCTGGTTCGGCTTCGATATGCACGCGCATCGCAGCCTCGCGCTCGCGCTGCTGGCCGTCGGCGCGGCGCTGCTCGACGCAGGCGTGATCGTCGACCAGACGATCGGCCGCCGCGCGATCAACCTGCTGAACCCGGCCGCACGCGGACGCCTGAACGGGCTGTTCGTCGGGCTGTTCTTCATCGGCGGCGCGCTCGGCGCGGCGCTCGCGGGCAGCGCATGGGCATGGGGCGGCTGGAGCGCGGTGTGCGGCGTCGGGTTCGCGTTCGCCGGCGCGGCGGCCGGGTTCGGGCTGGCGGCCGGGCGCGGGGCGGGCGCCGCGGCGTTCGATCGCCCGCGCGCATAAGCGGGCAGCGGTGAAGCGGCGCTCGAAAGCCGAACGCCCCGCCCTCTCGCGAGGGACGGGGCGTTCGGTACGCCGGCGCGGGCCGGGAATCAGTGACGGACTAGCGCCATCATCGCGCCGAAGCCGACGAACAGCCCGCCCGTCAGCCGGTTGAACACCTTCGCGACGCTCTGGCTCTTCAGCGTGGCGCCGATGCGCGTGCCGAACGCCGCGTAGACGAGATACCAGCTCACCTCGATCACCGCGAACGTGACGACGAGGATGCCGAACTGCGGCAGCGTCGGCTCGGCCGCGTTGATGAACTGCGGCAGCAGCGCGGCCGCGAACAGGATCGCCTTCGGGTTGCTGCCCGCGACCAGGAAGCCGTTGCGGAACAGCGCCGCGCGCGATGCCGATGCCTGTTGCGACACCGCATCGACGTCGGCCGCCGGCGCGTCGTCCACGCGTGCGCGCCACGCCTTCACGCCGAGATAGATCAGGTAGGCCGCACCCGCGAAGCGCAACGCATTGAACATCGCCGGCCATGCTTCGAGCACCGCGCCGAGCCCGGCCGCGGAGACCGCGAGCATCAGCACCAGCGCGCTCAGGCAACCGGCCATCGTCGCGGACGAACGCCGCAGCCCGTGCCGCGCGCCGTGCGTCATCACGAGCAGCATGTTCGGGCCCGGAATCGCCGACACGACGAACACCGTCGCCACGAAAAGCCACCACGTATGCAAGTTCATGACTGCCTCTGCCTGAAATGGACGGAAAACGAACTGCCGATTATGCCGTGCGTACGACGCTTGTGTCGCATGTCAGCGGCCGGCGCGGCGCAGCGCGGCTTCGCCGAGCACCGCGAAATCCTGGTCGCCGCCGCCGTGCGCGAGCGCGTCGAGCAGGCTGTCGCGCACGACGCTCGCGACCGGCAGCGGCACCGACGTCGCGTCGCCGGCCTCCAGCGCGAGCCGGACGTCCTTCAGCCCGAGCCGCGCCTTGAAGCGCGCGGGCTCGTAGCGCCGCTCGGCGATCATCGCGCCGTAGCCCTCGTAGACGGGCCCCGGAAACACGCTGCTGGTGATCACGTCGAGGAAATCGCGCATCGCGACGCCGTGCGCGCCCAGCAGCGCGGATGCCTCGCCGAGCGTCTCGATCGCCGACGCGAGCGTGAAGTTCGCGGCGATCTTCGCGACGTTCGCGTGCTGCGGCAGCGAGCCGAACCGCCAGGTCTTCTGGCCGATCGCGTCGAACAGCGGCTGCACGCGGTCGATCGCCTCGGCCGGACCGCCGGCCATGATCGTCAGGCGCGCGGCGGCCGCGACGTCGGGCCGCCCCATCACCGGCGCGGCGACATAGTCGATGCCGCGCGACGCATGCGCGTGCGCGAGCGACTCGGCGAGCGCGACCGATACCGTCGCCATGTTCACGTGGATCAGCCCGCGCGGCGCCTGGGCCAGCAGCGCGTCGTCGAACACCGCGCGCGCGGCCGCATCGTCGCCGAGCATCGAGAACACGGCGTCGCCGCGGAACGCGTCGGCCGGCGTGTCGACGATCCGCGCGCCGAACGCCGCGAGCGGCTCGGCCCGCTCGCGCGAGCGGTTCCAGACCCGCACCGTGTGGCCCGCCTTCAGCAGGTTCGTCGCGATCGCCTGCCCCATTTCGCCCAGCCCGATAAACCCGAGATCCATCACCCGCTCCTTCGCTCCGTGAAGCCGCGAGTTAAACACAGATGCCGACGGTCTGCAGCGCCTGCCGCCTGCCGCCGGCCGGCCGGCGCGGTGCGATACTGCACGAATGGCGACCGCGACCTTCCGCTTTCACGGCGAACTGAACGCCTTTCTCGCGCGCCCGCGGCGCGATCGGGCGTTCGCCCACGCGTGCGCGCGCGATGCGACGGTGAAGCACGCGATCGAGGCGCTCGGCGTCCCGCATACCGAAATCGGCCGGCTGTGCGTGAACGACGCGCCGGCCGCGCTCGACCGCCCGCTCGACGACGGCGACCGCGTCGACGTCTTTCCCGAGCGCGCGCGGCCGGCGGCCAACGGTGCCACCGGACTGCCGCCGGCGTCATGGCGCTTCGTCGCCGACGCGCATCTCGGCGGCCTCGCGCAACTGCTGCGCCTCGCCGGCTTCGACACCTGCTACGACAACCACTACCGCGACGACGAACTCGCGGCGCTGGCCGAGCGCGAGCACCGGATCGTGCTGACCCGCGACCGCGAGCTGCTCAAGCGGCGTGCGGTCGTGCGCGGCTGCTATCTCCATGCGCGGCAGCCGGCCGAGCAGTTGCGCGAACTGTTCGAGCGGCTCGATCTCGCCCCGCACATGCGGCCGTTCCGGCTGTGCCTGCGCTGCAACGCGCCGCTGCATCCGCTCGACGCGGCCGCCGCCGCGCCGCGCGTGCCGGCGGGCGTCCGGCAGCGGCAGCGGCGCTTCGTCGCGTGCGACGTGTGCCGGCGCGTGTTCTGGGAAGGCTCGCACTGGCGGCGCATGCGCACGGTGGTCGACGCGATGCGCGCGCCGCCGCCCGTTCGGCTCGACGAACCGGGCGAATCCGACGAACCCGGCGAATTCGGCGCCTGAAAAACAAAACCCCGCATGCCGGAGCATGCGGGGCTGGCCGATCGATGGCCGGCAACGCCGGCCGTGGCGGCGAACCGCTTAGTTCTGCGTGCCTGCGTCGTTCGTGCCGGCGGCCGATGCGGCTGCGGCCTTCGCCTGGCCCTTCTTCGAACCGTGGTGCTTCAGCTGGTGCTTCGGCTTGCTGTGATCCTTCTTGGCCGGTGCCGATGCGGCAGCCGGCGTGTCGGCTGCCGGCGCGGACGCCTGTGCGAATGCCGAAACCGATGCGAGCGCGAATGCTGCGGCGATGATCGAAGCGAGCGTCTTCTTCATTGTTTTTCCTTTAGCGGAGAAAAAATCAAACGTACCGGTAATTAAAGATGCGAGGCATTCGCACCGGAGCCCCAGGCCGCGAGGCCGGCTTTCGCCGTTCCGTCGCGACGAAACCTGACGCACTGGTTCCATAACGCACCGCGTTCGCGGCAAGTTGACACGTTGCCTGCATCCTCGGGTTTTCCCGGGGGCCGCCGCGTCACCCGGTACCGGCAAGCCGGGGGAGCCGCCGTCGCACCGCGCCGCAAACCGGCTCGCGCGGCGCCGAGGCGACGCTTATACTGGCGTCCATCCGTCCCTTTCCCGGGAAACCGGATCGCGGCCGGTCGCACGACCGCCGCCGTCTCGAGGCGCTCAAATTGCCCGATCACAATCTGGACAAACTGAAAATCGACCGGCGTCCGCTCGCACCGGCGCCGCGCCGGCGCCGGTGGGCGCGCTATGCGTTCGCCGCCGCGCTCGTCGTCGTCGCGATCGGCGCCGGCCTCGCGCTCACCGGCCGGCCAAGCGTCGACACCACGTCCGTCACGTCCGCCTACCCGTACCAGAACGACATGCAGCTCAATGCGACCGGCTACGTCGTGCCGCAGCGCAAGGCCGCGGTCGCGTCGAAGGGCCAGGGGCGCGTCGAGTGGCTCGGCGTGCTCGAAGGCACGCGCGTGAAGCAGAACGAGATCATCGCGCGCCTCGAAAGCAGCGACGTGCAGGCGTCGCTCGGGCAGGCCCGCGCGCAGGTGCAGGTGTCCCGCGCGAACCTCGGCGTCGCGCAGGCCGAGCTCAAGGATGCGGAGATCGCGTTGCGCCGCACGGCCGCACTCGCGCCGCGCGGGGCCGTGCCGGCCGCGCAGCTCGACACCGACACGGCCCGCGTGAACAAGGCGCGCGCGACGCTCGCCAGCGACCAGGCCGCGATCGCGTCGGCCGAAGCGAACGCGCAAGCCGCGCAGGTGGCGGTCGACCAGACGGTGATCCGCGCGCCGTTCGACGGCATCGTGCTCGCCAAGCATGCGAACGTCGGCGACAACATCACACCGTTCTCGTCCGCGTCGGACAGCAAGGGCGCGGTCGTGACGATCGCCGACATGGAAACGCTCGAAGTCGAGGCCGACGTCGCCGAATCGAACATCGCGAAGATCCGCGCGGAGCAGCCGTGCGAGATCCAGCTCGACGCGCTGCCCGACATGCGCTTCGCGGGGCGCGTGTCGCGCATCGTGCCGACCGTCGACCGCTCGAAGGCCACCGTGCTCGTGAAGGTGCGCTTCGTCGACCGCGACGAGCGCGTGCTGCCCGACATGAGCGCGAAGATCGCGTTCCTGTCGAAACCCGCGTCGCCGCAGGACCGGCAGCCGGTGACGGCCGTGCAGGCGAGCGCGGTGGTCGAGCGCGACGGCCGGCCGGTCGTGTTCGTCGTGAAGGACGACGCCGTGCATGCGGTGGCCGTGACGAAGGGCGCGCGGATCGGCGAGCTCGTCGCGGTGCGCGGCGTGAAACCCGGCGACACGGTCGTGCTCGCCCCGGGCGCGAAGCTGAAGGACGGCGCGAACGTGACCGTCGCGAAGAAGTAGCGCGCGTGAACGACGCCCAACCGCCCCTCGTCGAGCTCAGCCACGTCGCGAAGTCGTACCGGCGCGGCAACCAGATCGTGCCCGTGCTGACCGACATCACGCTCGACATCGGCGAAGGCGACTTCGTCGCGCTGATGGGGCCATCGGGCTCCGGCAAGAGCACGCTGCTGAACCTCGTGGCCGGCATCGACCGGCCCGACAGCGGCGAGCTGCGCGTGGGCGGACTCGACATCTCGCAACTCGCCGAGGCGCAACTGGCCGAATGGCGCGCGGCGAACGTCGGCTTCATCTTCCAGTTCTACAACCTGATGCCCGTGCTCACCGCGTTCGAGAACGTCGAGCTGCCGCTGATGCTCACGCACCTGTCGCGCCGCGAGCGGCGCGAACGCGTCGAGCTCGTGCTCGACATGGTGAATCTCGGCGACCGCACGAGCCATTACCCGTCCGAGCTGTCGGGCGGCCAGCAGCAGCGCGTCGCGATCGCGCGCGCATTGATCACCGATCCGGTGCTGATCGTCGCCGACGAGCCGACCGGCGACCTCGACCGCGCGTCGGCCACCGACGTGCTCGCGATGCTGCAGCGGATGAATGCCGAGCTCGGCAAGACGATCATCATGGTGACGCACGACGCGCACGCGGCCGGCGCCGCGCGCTCGCTCGTCCATCTGGAAAAGGGGGAGCTGATCGATGGGCACGCCGGCTGAGCGGCGACAGGAGCGCGCGCCGTGTATGTGCTGAAGCTGATCGCGCGCAATGCGCTGCGGCACCGGCTGCGCACGCTGCTGACCGTGCTCGGGCTCACGATCGCCGTGCTCGCGTTCGGGCTGCTGCACACCGTCGTCGACGCGTGGTACGCGGGCGCGGCGGCCGCGTCCAGCGGACGGCTCGTCACGCGCAACGCGATCTCGCTGGTGTTTCCGCTGCCGGTGAGCTACGAGAACCGGATCCGCGGCGTCGACGGCGTGACGGCCGTGGTCCGCTCGAACTGGTTCGGCGGCATCTATCGCGACCCGAAAAACTTCTTCGCGAGCTTCGCGGTGTCGGAGAACTACCTCGACCTGTATCCCGAATTCATCCTGCCGGCGCAGCAGCGCGCCGACTACGACCGCGACCGCCGCGGCTGCCTGGTGGGCCGGCAGCTCGCGACGCAGTTCGGCTTCAAGGTCGGCGACGTGATCCCGCTGAAGGGCACGATCTATCCGGGCACGTGGGATTTCGTCGTGCGCGGGATTCTCGACGGCCGCGACGATTCGACGATCACGCGCCAACTGGTGTTCCACTGGGATTACCTGAACGAGACGGTGCGCAAGCGCACGCCGAAGCAGGCCGACCAGGTCGGCGTGTTCGTGCTCGGCGTCGCGAACCCCGACGACGGCGCCGCGATCGCGCGCAACGTCGACGCGGTGTTCAAGAACTCGCTCGCCGAGACACTCACCGAGACCGAGCAGGCGTTCCAGCTCGGCTTCGTCGCGATGTCGAACCAGATCATCGCGGCGATTCGCCTGGTGTCGTACGTGGTGATCCTGATCATCATGGCGGTGATGGCCAACGCGATGGCGATGAGCGCGCGCGAGCGCACGGCCGAATACGCGACGCTGAAGGCGCTCGGCTTCGGCCCCGGGTTTCTCGCGCTGATCGTGTTCGGCGAATCGGTCGTGATCGCGGTGGTCGGCGGCGCGCTCGGGATCCTCGCGACGCCGCCCGCCGCGAGCCTGTTCAAGCAGGCGGCAGGCGGCATCTTCCCGGTGTTCAAGGTATCGACCGGGACGGTCGTGCTGCAGGCCGCGTGCTCGGTCGCGGTCGGCCTCGCGGCCGCGCTCGTGCCGGCGTGGCAGGCCGCGCGCGTGCGCGTGGTCGAAGGCCTGCGGGCGATCGGATAGCGACGCACATGGCGATCCCGCTCACCTACATCGCGCGCAACCTGTGGACCCGGCGGCTCACCACCGCGTTGACCGCGGGCGGGATGGCGCTCGTGATCTTCGTGTTCGCGACGGTGCAGATGCTCGATGCGGGCCTCACGAAAACGCTCGTGTCGACCGGCGAACCCGACAACGCGGTGGTGATCCGCAAGGGCGCCGAGACCGAGATCCAGAGTTCGATCGACCATCAGCAGGCCAACGCGCTCGAGATGCACCCGGCCGTCGCGCTCGGCCCCGACGGCCGGCCGCTCGTGTCGAAGGAAGCCGTGGTGCTGATCTCGCTCGTGAAGACGTCGAGCGGCAAGCCGTCGAACGTCGTGATCCGCGGCGTGTCGCCGGCCGGCCTCGCGCTGCGTCCGCACGTGAAGCTCGCGGCCGGCCGGACCTTCGCGCCCGGCTCGTCGGAGATCGTCGTCGGCAGCGCGATCGCGAAAGGCTTCAGCGGCACGCAGCTCGGCGACCGCCTGCATTTCGCGCAGCGCGACTGGACCATCGTCGGCGTGTTCGACGCGGGCGGCAGCGGCTTCGATTCGGAGATCTGGGGCGACGTCGACCAGTTGATGCAGTCGTTCCGGCGCACCAGCTATTCGTCGATGGTGCTGCGCATTCCGAGCGCGGACGGCTTCGCGCGCTTCAAGGCCGACATCGACGTCGACCCGCGCCTGACCGACGAGGCCAAGCGCGAGCAGACCTTCTACGGCGACCAGTCGAAGGCGCTGTCGACGTTCATCAACATCCTCGGCATCACGCTGTCGACGATCTTCTCGATCGCCGCGATGATCGGCGCGATGATCACGATGTATGCGTCGGTCGCGAACCGCGTGGCCGAGATCGGCACGCTGCGCGCGCTCGGCTTCAAGCGCACCAACGTGCTCGCCGCGTTCCTGCTGGAGGCGCTGCTGCTCGGCTTCGTCGGCGGCGTCGCGGGGCTCGCGTGCGCGTCGCTGATGCAGTTCGCGTCATTCTCGACGACCAACTTCCAGACCTTCTCGGACCTGTCGTTCCGCTTCGTGCTGACGCCCGCGATCGTCGTGAAGACGCTCGGGTTCTCGCTCGTGATGGGGCTCGTCGGCGGGTTCCTGCCGGCGATGCGCGCGGCGCGGCTGAAGATCGTCGACGCGCTGCGCGCGCAGTGACGCGCGCCGCCGCTCACGTTCAACGTTCGCGCGGCACCCACGCGCCGTGGAACCCGGCCGGCACGCGCCGCGGCAGATGCACGGTCGCGACCGGCCCCGCGTCGATCGCGCGCGCATCGAGGATCACGACGTCGCTCGTATCCGTCGCCGCGCGGTAGACCATCACCAGCAGCCAGCCGTCGTCCTCGTCGGCGCCGCCCGGGCGCGGCACGAACACCGGCTCGCCGTTCTGGTCGCCGGCCGGCACCGCATAGTGCATCGTCGTGCCGCGCGCGTGGTCGAAGCGCATCACGCCGCGCATTTCCGCGTTGTTCGGCTGCTCGGCCGCATAGAGATAGCGGTAGCGGCGCCCGGTGCGGGTTTCGTTGATGCGCGGCAGCTCGATGCCGCCGTCGGCGAGCGGCCCTTCGTCGATCAGCCCGTTCGCGGTATCGATCACATAGCGCCACAGCTCGCCGACCGGGTCGTCGGCGAAGCGGCCCGTGCGCGCGTCGAGCCGCAGGAACGACGGATAGCGCACCGCGTCGAGCACGATGCACGATGCGTCGCAGTCGTACGCGTTGACGACGTGCTGGATGAAACACGGCTCGACGTCGAACCAGCGCACGTCGCCGCCGTGTCGCGGCAGCACGCCGATGCGCGCGGGCCGGTCGTCGTGCCAGCGCAGCGGCATCCGGTGGCCCTGCTTCAGCAGCGAGAAGTCGTAGCCGACGTTCAGGTCGAGCAGCAGGCTGCGGGTTTCGGTGATCGCGAGGTCGTGCATCATCGACGGCGCGCCCAGCTCGATCTCGAGATCGACGCGCTTCACGCCCGTCGCGTCGATCACGCCGTAGCGCAGCCAGGGCGCACGCCAGTCCGCGCGGAACAGGATCAGCTCGTCCGTTGCCGGGTCGACCTTCGGATGCGCGGTCATCCCGCCGTCGAAGCCCGCGTGCCGCGCCGGCACGCCGAGCGAATCGAGCGCGGCGGTAATCGCGAGCGGCGCGCCGCCCTCGGCCAGCGCGAGCAGTTCGCCCGCATGCTGCAGCACGTTCACGTTCGGATTGGTGTCGGGCAGATGCGGCGCCTGCGCGGGCGCGTGCACGGCGGCCCAGCGCCGCGTGCGCGCCCAGCGGTTCCGGTAGCCGGCCGCGCGGCCGTCGTCGAACGCGATCGCGTGCAGCATCGCGGTCTCCGGCCACCACGACAGCAGGTCGTTGCCTTCGAAGCGGCCGCCCGGCGGGTTCGGGCCGTTGCGCAGCAACGTGCCGTCGAGTTCGCGCGGAAGGGTGCCCGTCACGCGCAGGTCGAAGAAGTCGACTTCGTCGGCAACCGGCGCGATCGCGCCGCGGTTCAGGTCGAATACGGTCATCGCATCGGCGCTCCGTCAGCAGTCTTCGGCGGCCGGCGGCAGATCGCCGCGCGCCAGCGCGAGCGCATGGTCGCGCACGTCGTCCGGCCAGCCGGCGATCAGCTCGGCCAGCCGCGCCGGGTCGTTCGCATACAGCGCCCGCGCGGCCTCCTCGAAACCGGGCAGGTCGCCCGCCATCGCCGACATGAAGTGGTACGCGCGCGCCTGCGCGTCGCGGCGCCGGTCGGCCGCCGCATGCGTGCGCCGCGCGTCCTCGACCAGCTTGCGCAGCGCCACCGACGCGCCGCCCGGCTGCGCGCCGAGCCATTCCCAGTGACGCGGCAGCAGCGTGACCTCGCGCGACACCACGCCGAGCTTCGGCCGGCCGCGGCCGCGCTGTTCGCCGGCGCCCGCGCCCGCCGGCTCGCCGGCGCCGCCGGACGCTCCAGATGCGCCGCCCGACGGCACCGCATAGCGCGCGCGGACGTCGTCCGCGGTGCCGCGCAGGTCGAGGTCGATCGAGCGGCCCGTCGCGTCGTCGAAGATCAGGATCGTGCCGGACGTCGCGTCGCCGGCCACCTGCCGGACCGCGAGCGCGACCGTCGCGAGCGGGCCCGACGCGAGCCGCCGGTGGCCGTCGAAGGCCGTGTACGAAGGAAGGAGCGTGGAAGCGGTCATCGTGGTCGCCCGCAGGCTGAAATCGGAATGACGCTATTTTTATCCGGGTATTAATTGGATGTCAATATTATCCGGGTAAAAACATTGCCCCCATCGAATTTCCATCCTGCGGGGTCGACCGCGGGGAACCTCGCCCGATCGATTCAAATGCTGAATCGATCAAGTCAGCAATTGGCATGAAAACGCAAGTTTCGACATGACAGAATGGCCCGGACGCCCTCGCATCGGCGTCCGGTGCCCGGCCTCCCGCCGGCGGCATCCACCCACATCACGCGCGCACCGACGCGCCTGCCGCACGACGGCACCTTCCGCCCTTCGGAGGAGACAAGTCATGAATCCGCTTCACGCGCTGCCGGCGTCCGCGTCGGCAACGGCCCGGCGCACCCGCGTGCGCTGGCTGGTGCTCGCCGTCCTGTTCGCGGTCACGACGATCAACTACGCGGATCGTGCGGCCATCGCGATCGCGGGCCCGAGCCTCGCCCGCGCGCTGCACCTGAGCCACGTGCAGATGGGCTTCATCTTTTCCGCGTTCGGCTGGTCGTACGTGGTCGCGCAACTGCCGGGCGGCTGGCTGCTCGACCGCTACGGATCGCGCATCGTCTACGCATTCAGCATCTTCTTCTGGTCGCTGTTCACGCTGCTGCAGGGCGGCATCGGCTTCTTCGGCGGTGCGGCCGCGTTCGCGCTGCTGTTCGGGCTGCGGTTCCTGGTCGGCGCGGCCGAGGCGCCGTCGTTCCCCGCCAACAGCCGGATCGTGTCCGCGTGGTTCCCGGCCGCCGAACGCGGCACCGCGTCGGCGATCTTCAACGCCGCGCAGTACGCGGCGACCGTCGTGTTCGCGCCGCTGATGGGCTGGCTCGTGCACGCGTTCGGCTGGCAGGCGGTGTTCGCGGTGATGGGCGTGCTCGGCTTCGCGTTCGTGCTGGTGTGGAACCGCACGATGTACGACCCGAAGGACCACCCGAGCATCAACCGCGCAGAACTCGACTACCTCGCCGAAGGCGGTGCGCTCGTCAACATCGACCAGGCGACGGGCGGGCGCGACGGCGGCCCGTCTATGCGCCACGTGAAGGCGCTGCTGCGCAACCGGATGCTGGTCGGCGTATACGTCGCGCAGTACTGCATCAACGCGCTCACCTACTTCTTCATCACGTGGTTTCCCGTCTATCTCGTGCAGGCGCGCGGGATGTCGATCCTCAACGCGGGGCTCGTCGCGTCGATTCCCGCCGTGTGCGGGTTCCTCGGCGGGATTCTCGGCGGCGTCGTGTCCGATGCGCTGCTCAGGCAGGGCCGCTCGCTGTCGGTCGCGCGCAAGGTGCCGATCGTGATCGGCATGCTGCTGTCGATGTCGATGATCGTCTGCAACTACACCGATTCGCACGTGCTCGTCGTGCTGTTCATGGCGCTGTCGTTCTTCGGCAAGGGGCTCGGCGCGCTCGGCTGGGCCGTCAACGCCGACACCGCGCCGCGCCAGATCGCCGGGCTGAGCGGCGCGCTGCTCAACACCTGCGGCAACCTTTCCAGCATCACGACGCCGATCGCGATCGGCTATATCGTCGACCGCAGCGGCTCGTTCAACGGCGCGCTCGTCTATGTCGTCGCGCACGCGCTCGTCGCCGTGATCTGCTACCTGTTCGTCGTCGGCGAGATCCGCCGCGTCGAGCTTCAATGAACCGCGCGGGCCGCGCCGGCGCGTCCGTCGGCCCACGCGCCACCGGAACCAGGAGCGAACCGATGTCCGAACCCAGCCGTGCCGGCACCCCGCGCGTCACGCGCATGCAGGTGATTCCCGTCGCCGGCCGCGACAGCATGCTGCTCAACCTGTGCGGCGCGCACGCGCCGTACTTCACGCGCAACCTCGTGATCCTCGACGACAGCAGCGGGCATACGGGCGTCGGCGAAGTGCCGGGCGGCGAAGGCATCCGCCACGCGCTCGAGCGCATGACGGATCGCGTGGTCGGACAGCCGATCGGGCGCTACCAGGCGACGCTCAACGCGGTGCGCGCGGCGCTGTCCGGCGCCGGTCCCGGCGCTGGCCGCACGATCCGCCACGAAGTGACGTCGGCCGGCGAGGCGGCCGTGCTGCGCCAGCCGCACGAGATCAACCTGCGGCTCGACAACGTGATCACCGCGATCGAGGCCGCGCTGCTCGACCTGCTCGGCCAGCATCTCGACGTGCCGGTCGCGGCGCTGCTCGGCGAAGGCCAGCAGCGCGACGCGGTGCCGATGCTCGCGTACCTGTTCTACATCGGCGACCGGCGCCGCACCGATCTGCCGTATCGCGACGAGGCGCACGCTTCGGATGGCTGGTTCCGGCTGCGCAACGAAGCGGCGCTCACGCCGGCCGCGATCGCGCGGCAGGCCGAAGCGGCGGTCGAGCGCTACGGTTTCGCCGATTTCAAGCTGAAGGGCGGCGTGATGGCCGGCGCGGACGAGATGGAAGCGATCGCGGCGATCAAGGCGCGCTTTCCCGACGCGCGCACGACGCTCGATCCGAACGGCGCGTGGTCGCTCGACGAGGCCGTCGCGCTGTGCCGCGGGCAAGGCCACCTGCTCGCGTACGCGGAAGATCCGTGCGGGCCGGAAGGCGGCTATTCGGGCCGCGAGGTGATGGCCGAATTCCGCCGCGCGACGGGGATCCCGACCGCGACCAACATGATCGCGACCGACTGGCGGCAGATGGATCACGCGGTGCGGCTGCAGGCGGTCGACATCCCGCTCGCCGATCCGCATTTCTGGACGATGCAGGGCTCGGTGCGGCTCGCGCAGCTGTGCCGCGACTGGGGGCTCACGTGGGGCTCGCACTCGAACAACCACTTCGACGTGTCGCTCGCGATGTTCACGCATGCGGCGGCGGCCGCGCCCGGCACGATCACCGCGATCGACACGCACTGGATCTGGCAGGAAGGCGACGCGCGGCTCACGCGCGAGCCGCTCGCGATCGTCGGCGGCAAGGTGGCCGTGCCGGAACGGCCGGGGCTCGGCATCGAACTGGACATGGCGCAGGTCGAGGCCGCGCATGCGCTGTACCGGCAGGTGGGCGGCACCGCGCGCGACGATGCGGTGGCGATGCGCTATCTGGTGCCGGGGTGGACGTACGATCCGAAGCGGCCGAGTTTCGGGCGCGGGTGACGGGGCGGTGTGCTGACGGGGGCGGTTGCCAAATACGGGAAACGGCCGCATCCTGCCGGCTGCCTGGATCGACCCGTGCGGCGGACGGTCGGGCGCTCCTCGTCCATTCGCAAAAAACGCTTTTCATGACGTCATCCGGTCCGACACCGCGGCAGATCATCGTCTTCGTGCTGTATTCGGCGCTATGCCTGCCCGCGAGCGTGACGGTCGCCGGCTATGTCGCGACCCGGATCACGCGGAACGTGTCGAATTTCGAAGGCGGTGCGGGCTACGCGGCGCTCGTGTGGGTCATCATTTTGACCTGCGCCCTCTACGGGCTGTCGATCGCCCTGTGCGTGCTGCTGCGGAGAAGAACCGCGGTGCTCGCGGCCATGACGATGGGGTTCGCCGTGCTGTCGGTGCCTGCGTTCAGGTTGGCCTGCCAGTTGGCGACCTAGCGCGTCGCGCCCATGGCTTGCGGAAAACAAAAAGGCCCGATCTTGCGATCGGGCCTTTCAAATTCCGTTGGTGGAGCGGAGGAGGATCGAACTCCCGACCTTCGCATTGCGAACGCGACGCTCTCCCAGCTGAGCTACCGCCCCAACAGTCGACCATCATACACACGCATTTCCACGCTTGGCAATAGGGGTTACGTCACGCGCGACGCGTTACTTTGACGGCGCGCCGGCCAGCACCCATTCGACCACCGACCGGACGTCGGCGTCGCTCATGCGCGGATGCGCGGGCATCGGAATCGCGCCCCACACGCCCGAACCGCCGTCCTTCACCTTCTTCGACAGCTTCGCGACGGCCTGCGGATCGGACTTGTAGCGAGCGGCGATGTCCTTGAACGACGGGCCGACGAGCTTGCGGTCGACCGCGTGGCAGCCCATGCACGCGTTGCCGCGCGCCACTTTCAGGCCGTCGCCGACGTCCGCGTGAGCCGCGCCCAGCGTGCCGGCCACGAGCGCCATGGCCGCGCCACCGTGCACCATCCAGCGTTTCATCTGCTTCATCTGCATGCCCGTCATTGCGCCTTCGCCTTCGGATTGCCGGGATGCACGCTCGACGAATTCGAGATCGGCGCGGGCGGCTGCAGCGGCGTGGACTGCACCGACGCGTCGGGCACCGCGCCGACCGTCGCGCTGTCCGCCGGTGCGGCAGCCGCCTGCGCGCCGGATGCGCCGCTCGCGGGCGACGCGTCCTGCAGCGCCTGCGCGTCCTGCGGCTTCACGTACTGGAACACCTTCACGACCTTCTCGACGCCCGGCACCTGGCTCGCGGCTTCCGCGCCGCGATTGCCTTCGTCCACCGTCACGAGCCCCATCAGGTAAAGATTGCCGCGTTCGGCAACGACCTTATAGTAGTTCGCCGAGATGCCCTTCGTCGCGATCAGCTCGGACTTCACGCGCCCTTCGAGGTACGAGTCGTTCGCGCGCGACGACAGCGACGACGCGGGCCCGACCGACAGTTCGTTGACGATGCCGTTCACGTTGTTGATGCCACGCACGATTTCCTCGGCGCGCTGCTTCGACGCATCGTTCGGCACCTCGCCCGTCAGCAGCACGCGGCGGTTGAACACCGTCACGTTCACGTGCGACTGGTCCGGCAGCCCGTTGTTGATCTGCGAGAGCGACTTGACCTGGATCTCGCGATCCTCCGTCTGCGCGCCGAGCGTACGGCGATCGGTCGCGATCAGCGCGCCGCCGCCGGCCGCTGCGCCCACGACCCCGAGCACACAGCCCTGCAGCGACACGGCGAGGCCCGCCGTCAGCGCGGCGAGCAGCGTGGTTCTGACGAGCGTCTGTTTGACGCGGCTTTGATTCATCGACGGCTCTCCTTCGTTCAATCCTCACCCAGCAGCATCGCGTCGATGCCGTCGCACAGGCAGTGGATGGTCAGCAGATGGACTTCGTGGATGCGCGCCGCGCGAACGGCGGGCACGCTGATCGGAATATCGGTGTCGGACAGCGCGGCCGCCACCGTGTGGTCGTTGCCGCCCGTCAACGCGACGACGGTCATCTCGCGCTCGTGCGCCTCGCCGATCGCCGCGAGCACGCGCGGCGATGCGCCGCCCGCATCGAGCACCAGCAGGACGTCGCCCGTCTGGCCCAGCACGCGCACCTGCTGCGCGAACAACTGCTCGGCGGCCGCCACGCCCGCGAGGCCGGCCTGCGACGCGTCGGTGGCCAGCGCGATCGCGGGCAGGCCCGGACGCTCGCGCTCGAAACCGCCGACGAGCGACGCGGCGAGGTACTGCGCGGCGGCGGCCGACGGGCCGTCGCCGCACGCGACGATCTTGTTGCCGTTCGCCAGTGCGGCGAACATCGCATCGACCGCGGCTGCGATCGGCAGCGACAGCGCGTCGGCCGCTTCGGCGTGAAGCGCGGCGCTGTCGCGAAATTGTTGCTGAATACGTTCGACTGACATCGATTCCTGGTGAACTGGGCGCGCGGCACAACTCGCGCGACATCGTGGGTGCGGCGAGTTTACCGTACTCCGGCGCCCTCTCCGGCGGTCCGGCAAGAACTCTTTACATCTCGTCACAGCTCGCGGCTACGCATCGTCGGTACGAAATGCATCGCGCAGCCACGCAAGCCGGCCGGCCTCGAACGCGACGACGTCGAAACGGCACGCGGCGCCGGCGCCGTGCCGCGACCAGAACTGCAGCGCGGCCGCGACCAGGCGCCGCCGCTTGCGCCAGCCGACGCTCGCGGCCGCGCCGCCATGCCGGGTGCTGCGCCGCGCGCGCACCTCGACGAACACGAGCATGCCGTCGGGCTCGCGCATCACGAGATCGAGCTCGCCGCCGCGCATCGTCACATTGGCGGCGACGAACGCGAGACCATGACGCTCGAGAAACTGCCGCGCGCGCTGCTCGAACGCCGCGCCGACCGGTTTGGATCGCGCCGCGCCGGAAAAGTTGTCGCCCGAAGGCGGCCGGCCGCGCGCGCCATCCGGCCGGGCCGGCGCCGCGTGGCACAATGCCGTCCTTGTTCCGTTCGTGCCGCGATTGCGTGCATTGCCTGCCATGACTGCCCTCCTCGAACTCGCGCATACGCAGCACTACCCGGACGCCGCGCTCTACGTGGTCGCCACGCCGATCGGCAATACGGCCGACATCACGCTGCGCGCGCTGCACGTGCTCGGCCTCGCCGACCGCATCGCGGCCGAAGACACCCGCAACACGGGCCAGTTGCTCGCCCGCTACGGGATCTCGAAACCGCTCGTGGCCGTGCACGAGCACAACGAACGCGAAGCCGCGCAGCGCGTGATCGAACTGCTGCGTGGCGGCGAACGCGTGGCCTATGTGTCGGACGCCGGCACGCCGGGCATCTCCGACCCCGGCGCGCGGCTCGTCGACGCCGTGCGCGCGGCCGGCTTCGCAGTGGTTCCGCTGCCCGGCGCGAGCGCGGCCGTGACCGCGCTGAGCGTGGCCGGCGACTGGGCCGGCGCGTTCACGTTCGCGGGCTTCCTGCCGCCGAAGGCCAAGCAGCGCGCGACCGCGCTGCAGGCGCTGGTGTCGCACCCGTACGCGCTGGTGTTCTACGAAGCGCCGCACCGGATCGCCGAAACCGTCGCCGCGCTCGCCGACGCGTTCGGCCCCGCGCGCCGGCTGCTGATCGCGCGCGAACTCACCAAGCTACACGAGCAGTTGTTCCAGGGCACCCTGGCCGAAGGACAGAGCTGGCTCGTCGGCGATGCGAACCGCCAGCGCGGCGAGTTCGTGCTGGTCGTCGAAGGCGCGCCGGCGGCAAGCGGCGAAGCGGACGACACCGCGCACGACGCGCTGCTCAGGCTGCTGCTGGACGAGGTGCCGGTGAAAAGCGCGGCCCGGCTCGCGGCCGCGCTGACGGGCGCATCGCGCAACACGCTGTATGCGCGTGCGCTGGTGCTGAAGGAAGGCAGGGAAGACTGACGCGCGCCGCCGCCGCGCGAAAAGTACAAAGGGCTGCCGGAAGGCAGCCCTTTGTGCATGAGCGGTGGATTCTCCGGACGGGATCGCCGGGTTACTTCGCCGAGATCGACGCGAACATTTCGTCGCGCGCCTCGCGCGCTTCTTGCGGCGACAGCCCCTCGATCTTCACGCGGCCCGTGCCGGCGTGCACGAGGCCGATCACCTTGGCCGCCGCATACGACAGGTCGAGCACGCGGCCGCGCTTGAACGGCCCGCGATCGTTGACCTTCACGACGACCCACTTGCCGGTCGATGCGTTCGTCACCTTGATGTACGACGACAGCGGCAGCGTGCGGTGCGCGGCGGTGAACGCGTTCATGTTGAAGCGCTCGCCGTTCGCGGTGCGGCGGCCGTGGAAATCGCGCCCGTACCACGATGCGCGGCCGCTCTGGCGGAAATCGGATACATCCTTGCCGTCGATCGGCTCGGCGTCGGCCAGCGACGACTTCTTCGCGTCCTTGCTGTCGGCGGCCGGCATCGATGCCAGCGCGGAATCGAAATTGAGCGGCTGCTTGTCGTCGTCCGCCTTCGCGGCAGCGGCCGTCTTGTCGACCGCCCGCTTCGGGTTCACGCTGCCGGTGGTCTGGCTGGGTGGCACCGCACAGCCCGTCAGCGCAAAAAACAATGCAATGGTTCCGAATCGGCTCGGAAAACGTAAATTCATCGACGTGTCGCCTTCTGGTTCGGGCCGCATCGATACAACGCTGCTTCACAACGCGATGCGGCCCGGACGGCAAATGCGTGCACGCCCCGCTCGAATGCGAGCAGGCGGCTAGCATGGGCGCGGCGTTCGTCTGGGCCGCAACCGTCCTGATTAGTTTTCACGTCTGGCGCAACCTGTCCCCAACAGCCTGACCAGACCCCACATGCCGCCATCGAACATGGCTCCACGTTCGCGCGCGTCGATACGACCAACGCACAGGAACGGCGGCACAGGCCTCATCCGGCGGCGCGGCAGCAAGGCCGCAGGCGGGCGCGCAGCGCCCGGCCGGACAAGACGTGAGCACCGAATGTTCGGTGCTGGATACACCGCCGGACTCCCCGGCGGCCGATGCTTGACGGTGAATCGGATGCCTCGTTTAACGGGGCCGAAACACCAGCGAATGGCGTGAAATTCACGCGCAATGGGGCGCATTATACATAAATCAAAACCTTGTCTCGAAAAGGGTCCCCGGCGGACCATTGATTCTCGCTATGGCTGTAACAATCGGCATGCTCCGGGAATGCCCTGATGCGTGCACCTCGGGGTGCGTCGCACGCACGGCAGGCCGCGCGCACGACCGGTACAATCGCTCCTTTTAGCCGCCGGTGCCTCCATGAAAGTCACGCTCATTCCGGTCACGCCGTTCCAGCAGAATTGCTCGCTGCTCGTCTGCGAGAAGACGGGCCGCGCCGCCGTCGTCGATCCGGGCGGCGATCTCGACCGGATCGAACAGGAAATCGCGCGGCAGAACGTGCAGGTCGACAAGGTGCTGCTCACGCACGGGCACATCGATCACTGCGCGGGCGCCAAGACGCTCGCGACGCGCTACAGCGTGCCGATCGAGGGGCCGCAGGAAGAAGAGCGCTTCTGGATCGAGAAGCTGCCGACGCAGAGCGAGCGCTTCGGCTTTCCGGCCGCCGACAGCTTCGAACCCGACCGGTGGCTGAACGACGGCGACACCGTGCAGTTCGGCGACGAGACGCTCGAGGTCTATCACTGCCCGGGCCACACGCCCGGCCACGTGGTGTTCTTCAGCCGCGCGCATCGCGTCGCGATCGTCGGCGACGTGCTGTTCGCGGGCTCGATCGGCCGGACCGATTTCCCGCGCGGCAATCACGAGGATCTCGTCCGTTCGATCAAGGAAAAGCTGTGGCCGCTCGGCGACGACGTCACGTTCGTGCCCGGCCACGGCCCCGTGTCGACGTTCGGCGACGAGCGCCGCACGAACCCGTTCGTGTCCGACAAGGTATTCGGATGAACCAGACCGCCATCCCGGAAATTTACGTCAGCACCGACGTCGAGGCCGACGGCCCGATTCCCGGCCCGCACTCGATGCTGAGCTTCGCGTCGGCCGCCTATACCGAGGACAAGCAGCTGATCGCGACGTTCTCGGCGAACCTCGAGACGCTGCCCGGCGCGCACGCGCACCCGGTGCAGGAAGCGTGGTGGAAGACCGAGCCGGAAGCCTGGGCCGCGTGCCGGCGCGATCTGCAGACGCCCGAGGCGGCGCTCGTCGCCTACGTCGAATGGGTCGAGGCGCTGCCCGGCAAGCCGGTGTTCGTCGCGATGCCGGCCGGCTTCGACTTCACGTTCATGTTCTGGTACATGATGCGCTTCGCGGGGCGCTGCCCGTTCTCGTGGTCGGCGCTCGACATCAAGACGCTCGCGTTCGCGATGACGGGCCTGCCGTACCGCAAGGCGATCAAGCCGCGCTTTCCGAAGCACTGGTTCGACGACCATCCGCACACGCACGTCGCGCTCGACGACGCGATCGAGCAAGGCGCGCTGTTCTGCAACATGCTCGCCGACCTGCGCCGGCAGCAGGCCGCGCTGGCGGGCCTCGCGGTGTCGGATACCGACCGGTCGGAAAGCGCGGGGGCGGGACAAAATCCCACGGATCCACGAGCAAATTAGCGAATCTCGCTCAGCGACGCGTCGCCAGATTGCCTTTCCTTTCCCGGCCCTCTAACATTCAGCGTGTTGTAGCTGCCGCATGGAGGCGCAGGTGACGCTCGATTCCTTTTCGCAAAAAATCCTTCGCCTGTTGCAGCTCGACGCGCGCCGTTCCGTTCAGGAAATCTCCGACCAGGTCGGGCTGTCGAGCACGCCGTGCTGGCGCCGCATCAAGGACATGGAACAGTCGGGCGTGATCCAGCGCTACACGGCGCTGCTCGATCGCGAGAAGCTCGGCCTGCACGTCTGCGCGCTCGCGCACGTGCACCTGACGCGCCACAACGAGGGCGGCGTCGAGCAGTTCGAACGCGAGATCGCGACCTGCCCGGAAGTCACCGAGTGCTACAGCACGACCGGCGAAGCCGATTACATCCTCAAGATCGTCGCGCCGGACATCAAGGCCTACGACGTGTTCCTCCACGAGCGCATCTTCAAGATCCCGGCCGTGTCGCAGGTGCGCACGAGCGTCGTGCTGCGCGAAATCAAGTTCGACACGCAATTGCCGCTGTAACGCGCGGGCCTGCCGCTACGGCGGGCCGCGTCCGCGGCCGCCGGCCGCCGGTCACGTCGGCGCGGGCAACGTGCGCGTGAAGCTGATCCGGCGCGCGCCGAACTCGCGCTTCAGCGTCTCGACGTCGAGCCGGCCGGCCAGCGCCGCGTCGGTGTCGCGCGGGTCGCTGTCGAGCGTCACGTCGACCTCGAGCCCCGTACTCAGGTAATGCAGGTTGATCGCCGCCGCACGCAGCCCGCGCTGCGCGAGCGCGGCCTCGAGCCGCGCCGCGAGCTCGCCGCGCGGCGGCAGCGCGAGCGCCGGGCGCCGCGCCGCGTCGTTCTCCGGGTCGACATGGATCAGCGCATCGAGCACGCGCGGGTCGGACAGCACGCGCGCACGCGCGGTCTCGGCGATGTAATGCCCTTCGGAGACGGAGATCTTCGGATCGACGAGGATGTGCGCATCGACGAGCGCGGCATCGCCCATCTTGCGCGTGCGCAGGTCGTGCACGTCGCGCACGCCGGGCGTCGCGACGAGCAGCGCGCGAATCTCGGCCGTGTCGGCCGTATCGAGCGCGCGGTCGGAGAGGTCCTGCAACGCGTCATAGCCGAACGTCCAGCCCATGCGCGCGACCATGAAGCCGACGATCGCCGCCGCGATGGGGTCGAGCAGCCGCACGCCGGCCAGACTGCCGACGATGCCGATCGCGACGACGAGCGACGACGCGGCATCCGAACGCGCATGCCATGCGTTCGCGACCAGCATCGCCGAGCGCACGCGCCGCGCTTCGCGCAGCATGTAGCGAAACAGCGCTTCCTTCGACACGAGCACCGTCAGCGCAACGATCAGCGCGGAAAAATGCACGGCCGGAATATTTTCGAGATTAACGAGGCGGTCGCCGGCGCGCCAGAGCATGCCGATACCGACCGCAATCAGGATCGCGCCGAGAAACAGCGACGCGACCGTCTCGTAGCGGCTATGGCCGTAATTGTGGTCGGCATCGGGCGACGCGCCGCTGTGCCGATTCGCAACCAGCACGACAAAATCCGAGATCAAATCGGAAATCGAATGCACGCCGTCGGCAATCAATGCCTGCGAATGCGCAATCACGCCGACGGCGATCTGAAATGTCGCAAGTACGACATTCAGCACAATACTGACGAGCGTGCTCTTGCGCGCAACGGCGTGCTTATCTGCGCTCTGCGCGTCGCCGGAAAACGTGGACATGAAATATGAGATATCGGTGTGCGCATCGGTGTGCGATACGCAATTCTATCAAAGACGCCCCGCACGCCCTTCCAATACCCACAAATTTCCCATTTAAATCAATCGCTTATGCGAACGTGTCGCATTTTCATTCACACTGGATTCTTACATTTTCGTGACAGCGCCGACACGGGCCGCCGGCAGCCCGAAAACAAAAAGCCGCGCTCCTCGACGGATACGCGGCTCTTTCGAAGAGCGGGCAACCTGAACGAACGTTTAAATCGTGAACTGTTCGCGGTTCTTGCCGGCGATCCAGCGCGGCGGCTTGCCACGGCCCGACCACGTCGCACCCGTTTCCGGATCGCGGTATTTTGCCGCCACGCCAGCGCGCGGACGGCCGACCTTGCCGGCCTTCGCGCGGCTGAGACCGAGTTCGGCGAGCGAAAAGCCGTAGTCGGCAATTTTCTGCTTCACGTCATTCAGTACTTCAGCGTATTCACGCGACTTCGCTTCTTCGATTTGCTTCTCCAGCTTCTCCCGCTGGGCCAGCAGGTCCTTGTAAGAAGACATAGTTTCCCTTTCTATCTGACCAATGGCGCCGGTCTGCAGCCAGCTCACCATTCATGAAATATATGTGCCTCGGATTTTCGAAGGCAGAGATTAGCACAAAAAAGATTTGATAGAAGCGAGATTCATGAAAATCCTGAGACGCATTGTAATTCGCACATGTCATTTTGACCGGCCGCGGCCTTTTCTCAAATTTTCACGCTCCTGTACAGAGATTAGGACATTAGCGATTGGCTATTCGGTCTATCAACATACGCAATTACCCGCATTCGAAAAAATCAAAGCTTTCATCGGACGACAGTTTTGCGAAAACTACATGACGCCGTTCGCTAAACGGACAAATCCTGACCCGCGACGTCACGTCACATCCCGGGCGCAGGCAATCAGCCGATCGCGCAACGCCCCGGTATCGGCCAACGGCGCGTCGAACGGCGTACGCACGCGGCGGCCGTCGCATCGCCAGTCCGCGCCATGGCGATCGACGCCGAGCAGGTCGAGCCCGTCGCGGCGCGCGTCGCTCGTGTCGTAGGCATGCCACAGCGCCTGTTCGTCGTCGAACGCGAGCGGCGGCAGCGTATCGAGACGCGTGCCGTCGACCCAGCCCATTCGCCCGAACCCGATGATATGGCGCAGCCGCTCGATCTCGAGCGCCCAGAACGCGAAATCGCCGAGCGCCAGATAGCGCTCGGCGTCCGGCTCGTAGCGCCGGTAGCGCGCGGCGACGTGCGGATCGTCGCCGAGCGGCACGAACCGGCCCAGCAGCGTCGCGCGCTCGGCGCCCAGGACATCGTCGCCGCCTGCATCGACGACGAGAAAGCCCGCACGCGGATCGGCGGCCAGATTGCGCGTGTGCTCGGCCAGGCCGCTCACCAGGATCACGGGCCGATGGCTTGCATCGGGCGCAAACGGGACGACCGTCGGATACGGGAAGCCCTGCGGTTCGCGCGTATGAGTAGCGAGCGTGCCGAACGCGCAACGGTGCAGCAGATGCAAGGCGAGGGCGGGATCGATGTTCAAGGGGACTCCTGCGGTGAAAAAGCGGCGTCGGGCATGGTTTCGATGTTACCCGCGGGCGCCGCGCATCGGCCGGATGGCCAATGCGCGATCGGGGACGCCGCCGCGGGATGGCGCGATCGCCCGCGCATCGGCCGAACGGCCAGCGCCCGGCAGGATCGTAAGCGGTTCGATAGAATCGGACAAATCCGACCGGCGCCGCCCGCGCCCGCGCATTTCCCTGACGAGCCTTCCCGTGTCCGAATCCTCCTCCCCCGAATCGTCGTCTCCGTTCGCCGCGCCGCCCGACGCGCACCGCGTGCTGCCCTTGCCGGCCCGCCAGCGCGCCCGCACGGCATCGATGGCGCTGTTCTTCGTCGCCGGCATGATGTACGCGTCGTGGGGCGTGCACGTGCCGACCGTGCGCGACAAGTTCGCGCTGAGCCCCGGGCTGCTGTCGATCGCGCTGTTCGCGGTCGCCGGCGGGTCGATCGCCGCGATGCTGACCATCGCGCGCTGGATCGCGCGCGTCGGTTCGCGCACCGCGTGCCTCGCCGGCGGGCTCGTGATGGCCGCGTGCGCGGCGCTGATCCTCGTCGTGCCCGACTACTGGATGCTGATCGCGGTGCTCGCGCTGTTCGGCTTCTCGATGGCGACGCTCGACGTCGCGATGAATGCCGAGGCCAGCGCGGTCGAAATCGCGCTCGGCAAGCCGATCATGTCGTCGCTGCACGGCATGTTCAGCATCGGCGGGATGGCCGGCGCGGCGGCCGGCGGCGCGCTGCTGTCGGCCGGCATGGCGCCCGTCGCGCATCTCGCGCTCGCGGCGGCGGTGAGCGCCGCGGTGCTCGTGGCCGCGAGCCCGGCCGTGCTGCCGCACGTGCCGCATCACGAGCACGCGCACGGCGGCGGCAACCGCTGGCGCTCGCCTGCGTTGTGGATGCTCGGCGGCATCGCGCTGATCGCGCTGATCGCCGAAGGCGCGATGTACGACTGGGCGACGGTCTACATGCGCGACGTCGTCGCGGCGAGCCCGGCGCTCGCGAGCGCCGCGTACGCGGCGTTCTCGGGCGGGATGGCCATCGCGCGCTTCGCGGGCGACGCCGTGCGCGCACGCTTCGGCGCGCCGCAGCTCGTGTTCGCGAGCGCGTCGCTCGCCTGCGCGGGGATGATCGGCGCGCTGCTGCTGCCGTACCCGGCCGCGGTGCTCACCGGCTTCACGCTGATGGGCCTCGGGCTGGCCAACATGATGCCCGTGCTGTTCGCGGCCGCCGCGCGCGTGAAGGGCATCCACGCGGCCGAAGGGCTCGCGCACGTGGCCGGGCTCGCGTATTTCGGTCTGCTGTTCGGTCCGGTCGTGATCGGCGCGGTCGCGCAGGCCGCGAACCTGACGGTCGGCCTGTCGGTCGTCGCGCTGTGCGCGGCGCTCGTCGCCCTCGTCGCGCCGAGGGTGCTCGCGCACCTGAAGATCTGACGGCCCGCCGGCCCCAAAAGAAAACGCGCATGCGTTGCCGCATGCGCGTTTTCACCCCTTCTGTCGGCCGCTTGCCGCGTTACATCTTCACTTCGTCGAGCAGCGACTTCTTGCCGCTCTTGTAGTTGTACAGCGAGATCACGCCGTGCTGCAGGTCGCCCTTCGAATCGAACGTCGTCGTGCCGATTACGCCCGTGTACTTCGTCGCCGGCATCGCCGCGAGGATCTTCGCCGGGTCCGTCGAGTTCGCGCGCTTCATCGCGTCGGCGATGATGTACACGGCGTCATACGTGAACGGTGCGTAGATCTGGATCGGCTGGCCGAAACGCTTCTCGTACTTCGCCTTGAACGCCGCGCCGCCCGGCATCTTCTCGAGCGAGGCACCGGCTTCCGAGCACACGATGTTGTCGGTCGCGTCGCCGGCCAGGTCGGCCAGCTTCTCCGTGCACACGCCGTCGCCCGCGAAGATCTTCGCGCGCAGGCCGAGCTGCTTCGCCTGTTTCGCGAACGGGCCGCCGGTGGCGTCCATGCCGCCGTACATGATCGCGTCCGGGTTTTCGCCCTTGATCTTGGTCAGAATCGCGCGGAAGTCGACCGCCTTGTCGTTGGTCGCGTCATGCGACATCACCTTCAGGCCGAGCGCCTTCGCCTTCTTCTCGAACTCGTTCGCGAGACCCTGGCCGTACGCGGTCGAATCGTCGACCACCGCCACGCTCTTGATGCCCTTCGAGTGCGCGTAGTTCGCCAGTGCCGGGCCCTGCTGCGCATCGGTCGCGACCACGCGGTACGTGGTCTTGAAGCCCTGCTGCGTGTACGCCGGGTTGGTCGCCGACGGCGAGATCTGCACGATGCCCGCATCGCTGTAGATCTTCGAGGCCGGGATCGACGTGCCGGAGTTCAGGTGGCCGACCACCGCGACGACCTTGTCGTCGACGAGCTTCTGCGCAACCTGCGTCGCCTGCCGCGGGTCGGCGGCGTCGTCCTGCGGGTCGAGTTGCAGCGTGATCTTCTGGCCGCCGATCGTGAGACCCTTCGCGTTGAGTTCCTCGACGGCGAGACGCGCGCCGTTTTCGTTGTCCTTGCCCAGGTGTGCAATGCCGCCCGTCAACGGCGCGACGTGGCCGATCTTGACGACTTGATCGGCGGACGCGTTGCTTGCAGCTGCAGCACACAGCATCGCCGCTGCGGTGATCGGCAACAGCTTTTGCATCTTGATATTCATGTAAGTCTCCAGTTCGGTCCCAATAAACGCCATCGCCCGGTGCCCCGCTGCCATCCCTGTGTTTGCAATCACTGGACGATTCGCCGGTTGCATCCTTCATGCACTTGGCCTCAAGCACGTGAAAACAGCCGCTTTTAGCAGCCGCCCGCCCGTACTTGCGCGCAAGTGTAGGTGATCAAATTAATTTGTGGGACTTTTTTGGGGTAGTGGTAACACTACCGATATCGGCGCTTTGGAGAAATGACTCGAATATCGCTGCAGGCCCCGCCGGATAAGGGTTTCCGCTAATTCACGGCGATCCGTCGAAAGGTCGTTTCAGCCCATTCCCGGAGGCATTTCGATTCGGTATTTTGTGACCTGGATCATTGAATGAAACGCGCGTGACACCACGCGCGTTTCGTCGCCCGATGACATGAATGGTTCAAGCGGCCGAAGCGGTGTTCAGGCAGCCGATGCGCGCCATTCGACGTCGAGCGCGGCGACCAGTTGCGCCGTCGTCAGCGCATCGCCGCGCCGCCGCGCGAGCGGCGCGCCCTGGCCGGCCCACAGCGACAGATAGTCGCCGTCGTTCGCGCGCGCGGCGGCCTGGCGCAGCGGCTGGGTCAGCGCGTTCTGCACCGGATACGGCGCGGCGTCGGCCTCGTGCTCGCCGAGCCGCGCCATCAGCGTGTTGCGCAGCCCGCGTGCATGACGGCCGGTGATCGCGCGCGTGACCTGCGTCGACGTATCGGCGCTCGCGAGCAGGCGCGCCTTCCAGTCGGCTGCGATCGCGCTTTCCGCGCACGTGAGAAACGCGGTGCCGAGCTGGGCGCCCTGCGCGCCGAGCGCGAGCGCGGCGGCGATGCCGCGGCCGTCCATGATGCCGCCCGCGGCGAGCACCGGCAGGCCCGTCGCGTCGACGAGCTGCGGGACGAGCGCGAGCGTGCCGATCAGCGCGTCGGCGGCCGAACCGATGAAGGTGCCGCGATGGCCGCCCGCCTCGGCGCCCTGCGCGGACAGCGCGTCGGCGCCGGCCGCCCGCCACGCGAGCCCTTCGGCGACGTGCGTCGCGGTGCCGATCACATAGGTGCCGGCGGCTTTCAGGCGCGCGACGTCGGCCGCGTCGAGCACGCCGAACGTGAAGCTCGCGACCGGCACGCGCAGCGCGACGAGCGCATCGAGCTGCGCGCGGAAATCGGGCGCGTAGCGCGCAGGCGCCGTGCCCGGCGGCAGGCCGAGCGCGGCGTTCAGCGGGTCGATCGCCGCGAGTGCGCGCGAGACGGTCGCCGCGTCCGGCGCGACTTCATCGGGCAAGACGAACAGGTTGATCGCGAACGGGCGATCGGTCGCCGCGCGGATCGCGGCGACTTCCGTCCCGATGCGCTCCGGTGCGAGCGCGCCGGCGCCGAGGCTGCCGAGCGCACCGGCATTCGATGCGGCGGCGACCATCGCGGTCGTGGTCGCGCCGACCATCGGCGCCTGCACGAGCGGCAGACGCAGGCCGAAGCGTTCGGAAAAGGGCGTGGAAAACGAGCGGGCAGACATGGCGAATCCTTCGATGACGGTGCGCGAAAGCGCTTTGTAAAGGCCGGCACATCGACTTTATCGAAGCGGCGCGGCGCCGAAAAATGAATAATCGAGATCGAAACGATCGCTGCGCGAGAAGCGCCCGCGTGCGCTGCAGCAGCGGGCGATTGGTGGCACACTAGGCCGCCTCTTATCACTCCGGGGCGCCTCCCGCACCCCGCACGCCAGGAGTTCAGAACGTGACTGCCCAATGGATCGACATCCCGACCGGTAACGACAGCTTCGGCGGCTATCTCGCACTGCCCAAGCGCGGCAAGGGGCCTGCCGTCATCATCATCCAGGAGATCTTCGGCGTGAACGCGCACATCCGTGCGGTCGCCGACCAGTATGCGGCCGACGGCTTCGTCGCGCTCGCGCCCGACGTGTTCTGGCGCACGCAGCCGCGCGTCGAGCTGACCTACGAGGGCGCGGATCGCGACAAGGGCATCGAGCTGCTGAAGAAGACCGACGTGGGTCTCGCGGTCGCGGACATCGTCGCGGCGGCCGACGCGTTGCGCGCCCGTCCCGAAGTGGCCGGCAAGCTCGCCGCGATCGGCTACTGCTTCGGCGGCCAGCTCGCGTATCGCGCGGCCGCGACCGGCAAGCTCGACGCGGCGGTGTCCTATTACGGCGGCGGCATCCAGAACGCGCTCGACCTCGCCGGCCAGATCACGCAGCCGATCCTGTTCCACTACGCGGAAAACGACCACGGCATTCCGCTCGACGCCGTCGACCAGGTGAAGGCCGCGTTCGCCGGCCGCGGCCACGCGTCGTTCCACGTGTACCCGGGCGCCGAGCACGGCTTCAACTGCACGGACCGCGCATCGTACAACCAGCGTGCCGCGGCGCTCGCGCACGGTCGCACGCTGACGTTCCTCGCCGAGCATCTTTAAAAAGGCACGGCCGCGGGCCCGCACGCCGGGCCCGCGTTATGCTCGCACCATCGCCACGCGTCACAACGGGGGTGACCGCGATGCACTCGGACTATCTCGCGCATGACGCAATCGGCCTCGCCGCGCTCGTGCGCGACCGCCAGGCCAGCCCGCGCGAACTGCTCGACGCCGCGATCGGCCAGGCCGAAGCGGTCAACGGTGCGATCAACGCGATCGTGCTGCACGACTACGAAGCCGCGCGCACGCGTGCGGCGGCCGCGCCCGCACCCGGCGCCGATACGCCGTTCGCGGGCGTGCCGTATCTCGTCAAGGATCTCGGCGCGGCGGTCGCCGGGCTGCCGCTGTCGATGGGCAGCCGGCACTACCGGTACTTCGTGCCGGCCGACGATTCGCCGGTGATCGCGCGCAGCCGCGCGGCGGGCCTGAACATATTCGGCAAGACCAACACGTCCGAAATCGGCCAGATGCCGTACACGGAACCGGCGCTGTTCGGCGCGTGCCGCAACCCGTGGAACCTCGACCACACGCCCGGAGGCTCGAGCGGCGGCGCGGCGGCGGCCGTCGCGGCCGGCATCGTGCCGCTCGCGCATGCGTCCGACGGCGGCGGCTCGATCCGCATTCCGGCGTCGTGCTGCGGGCTGTTCGGCCTGAAGCCGAGCCGCAATCCGGTGCTCGTCGACCTGCCGTCGAACGGCGAACTCGTCGTCCAGCACGCGGTGTCGCGCAGCGTGCGCGACAGTGCGCTGCTGCTCGACGTGACGACCGGCCAGACGCGGCCGCCCGGCGCGCCCGGCACCTTCCTCGGCGCGCTCGATACGCCGCCCGGCCCGCTGCGGATCGGCCTCGTCGCCGATCCGATGCTCGCGCCGGCGCTCGCGGCCGACACGCGCGCGGCGCTCGACGACGCGGCCGCGCTGCTCGAATCGCTCGGCCATCACGTCGAGCCGGCGACGCTGCCGATCGACTACGCGCGCGCGGCCGAAACCTTCCTCACGCTGTGGGCGACGATCGCCGAGGACATGGTGCTCGGCGCGCGCGAACTGACGGGCCGCGCGCCGCGGCGCGGCGAATTCGAGGCCGCGACGTGGGCGATGGCCGTGGTCGGCCGCCGCCTCGCGCGCACGCGCCTGGCGGACGTGCTCGAATGGCAGCGCCAGCTCACCGTGCAGGTCGCGGGCCTCGTGTCGCGCTACGACGCGATCCTGTGCGCGTCGCTCGCGGGGCCGCCGGTGAAGATCGGCGAACTGCAGCCGACGCCGTTCGAATCCGCGCAGATGAAGCTCGTCGCCGCGCTGCCGGTGAAGCCGCTGCTGAAGGAAATGCTCGCGAAGTCGTCGGAGAAGGCGTTCGCGTGGGCCGGCTGCACCGAGCTGTTCAACCTGACCGGCCAGCCGGCGATGTCGGTGCCGCTGTACTGGAACGCGCGCGGGCTGCCGATCGGCGTGCAGTTCGCCGCGCGCCACGCCGACGACGCGTTGCTGCTCCGGCTCGCGCGGCAGCTCGAACAGGCGCGGCCGTGGTTCGACCGCCGCCCGCCGCTGATGCAGGCGCAGCGCTGACGCGCGCGCGTTTGCGCCGCGCGTCGCACTGCTCGATGAACCATGAAAAAGCCCCGCCGGCGCAAACCGGCGGGGCTTTCACGCATGCAACCGCGTGACGGCGCTTACACCGCGAGCCGTTCGCAGATCGTCCGCGTCGCGACCGCCGCGTTCAGCGTGTAGAAGTGCAGCCCCGGCACGCCCGCGTCGATCAGGCGCTGGCACAGGCCCGTGACGACGTCCGCGCCGAACGCGCGGATCGACTCGCGATCGTCGCCGAAGCTCTCGAGCCGGCGCGCGACCCAGCGCGGCACTTCGGCGCCGCACATCTCGGAGAAGCGCATCAACTGCGAGAAGTTCGTGATCGGCATGATGCCCGGCACGATCGGCACGTCCACGCCCAGCTTGCGCGCGTCGTCGACGAAGCGGAAATACGCATCCGCGTTGAAGAAGTACTGCGTGATCGCGGAATTCGCGCCGGCTTTCACCTTGCGCGCGAAATTCTCGAGATCGGCCTTCGGCGAGCGCGATTGCGGGTGGTACTCCGGGTAGCCTGCGACCTCGATGTGGAACCAGTCGCCGTGCTCGGCGCGGATGAAGCTGACGAGCTCCGACGCATAGCGCAGCTCGCCGACCGCGCCCATCCCCGACGGCAGGTCGCCGCGCAGCGCGACGATGTGCCGGATGCCGTGCGAGCGGTACTGGTCGAGGATCGCGCGCAGGCTGTCGCGCGACGAGCCGATGCACGACAGGTGCGGCGCGGCCTCGAGGCCGTCCTTCTGCATGTCGAGCACGGTATCGAGCGTGCCCTGCTGCGTCGAGCCGCCGGCGCCGAACGTCACGGAGACGAATTTCGGCTTCAGCGGCAGCAGCTGCGCGCGCGTGGCGCGCAGCTTTTCGACGCCGTCCGCCGTCTTCGGCGGGAAGAATTCAAACGAGAGTTCGATCGGTTTCATGATTCGATGGGGTTGGGCCTGCGCCCGCCGGCCCTCAGCCGATGTCGCGCTGGCCGAAGATCAGGGCAGACAGCAGCCACGACACGATGCTGTACAGGATCGAACCGAAGAACGCGGACCAGAACCCCGACACCTCGAAGCCCTTCAGCAGCGACGACGCGAACCAGAAGCACAGCGCGTTCACGACGAGGATGAACACCCCGAGCGTGACGATCGTGACGGGCAGCGTCAGCAGGATCAGCACCGGCCGGATCACCGTGTTGATCAGCCCGAGCACGACCGCGACGATCAAAGCAGTGCCGAAGCTCTTGATGTGGATCGACGGCACGAGGTACGTGATGATCAGCAGCGCGAGCGCGTTGATGACCCAGGTGAGGATGACGCTCATGGAGGGCTCCGGTTCGGTTGTCGATCGGTACGATCGGTGAGCGCCGCCGCGGCGCGCGGCCCGCGACGGGCACGCACGGCGCGGCGGCGGCAGCGCATCAGTAGCGGTAGTGGTTCGGCTTGAACGGGCCGTCCTTCTGCACGCCGATGTACGCGGCCTGCTCGTCCGACAGCACCGACAGGTTCGCGCCGATGCGCGCGAGGTGCAGGCGCGCGACCTTTTCATCGAGATGCTTCGGCAGCACGTAGACCTTGTTCTCGTACTGGTCGCCGCGCGTGAAGAGTTCGATCTGCGCGAGCGTCTGGTTCGCGAACGAATTCGACATCACGAACGACGGGTGGCCGGTCGCGCAGCCGAGGTTCACGAGGCGGCCTTCGGCCAGCAGGATGATGCGCTTGCCGTCCGGGAAGATGATGTGGTCGACCTGCGGCTTGATGTTTTCCCACTGGTACTGGCGCGTCGACGCGACGTCGATTTCCGAGTCGAAGTGACCGATGTTGCAGACGATCGCGTTGTGACGCATCGCCTTCATGTGATCGTGATTGATCACGTGGTAGTTGCCGGTGGCCGTCACGAAGATGTCGGCCTTGTCCGCCGCGTATTGCATCGTCACGACGCGGTAGCCTTCCATCGCCGCCTGCAGCGCGCAGATCGGATCGATTTCGGTGACCCACACGGTCGCGCCCAGGCCGCGCAGCGACTGCGCGCAGCCCTTGCCCACGTCGCCGTAGCCCGCGACGACCGCCACCTTGCCCGCGATCATCACGTCGGTCGCGCGCTTGATGCCGTCGACAAGCGACTCGCGGCAGCCGTACAGGTTGTCGAACTTCGACTTCGTGACCGAATCGTTCACGTTGAACGCCGGGAACGGCAGGCGGCCGTCCTTTTCCATCTGGTACAGGCGGTGCACGCCGGTCGTGGTTTCTTCCGTCACGCCCTTGATGTGCGCGAGGCGCTTCGAGTACCAGTTCGCGTCGACGTCGAGGTGCGCGGCGATCGACTTGTACAGCGCGACTTCTTCCTCGTTGGTCGGCTTCGCGATCACCGAACGGTCCTTCTCGGCCTTCGAGCCGAGGATCAGCAGCAGCGTGGCGTCGCCGCCGTCGTCCAGGATCATGTTCGCGAATTCGCCGTTCGGCCATTCGAAGATGCGGTGCGAGAACTCCCAGTATTCGTCGAGCGACTCGCCCTTGAACGCGAACACCGGCGTGCCGGCTTCGACGATCGCGGCGGCCGCGTGGTCCTGCGTCGAGAAGATGTTGCACGACGCCCAGCGCACGTCCGCGCCGAGCGCCTTCAGCGTCTCGATCAGCACGCCCGTCTGGATCGTCATGTGCAGCGAACCGGCAATGCGCGCGCCCTTCAGCGGCTGCTGCGCCTTGTATTCGTCGCGGATCTGCACGAGGCCCGGCATTTCGGTCTCGGCGATGTTGAGTTCCTTGCGGCCCCAGCCGGCCAGCGCCATGTCGGCGACGACGTAATCGTGGGAAGCCTTGGAATCGATAATGGCGTTCATCACGCCCTCCTTTCTAAAAAGTTTCTAGATTGGTGACGTGAGCGCCGTTCAGGAAGCGGGGCCGGCGCGAAAAAATCGTCGCACGGCTGCTTGGTGAAGCCTTCCGAGCCTGGCGGACGCAGGATGGTCCGTCGCAACGCTCCTCGGAAAACGGAGGGGATTGTAGCAAATCGGCGCGCGAAATGCGCAAGCACCGCATACGGCGCGAGCGCGCGGCGCCGGCGCGCCGCCGCCGTCGGCAGAGGGTCAGGACTCCGCGCCCACCCACGCCTGCTCGCGCAGCCGCGCGCGCAGGCGCGCGACGGCCTGGCTGTGCAACTGGCACACGCGCGATTCGCTCACCTCGAGCACCGCGCCGATCTCGCGCAGATTCAGACCCCGTTCGTAGTACAGCGACATCAGCAGCTTCTCGCGCTCCGGCAGCCGCTCGATCGCCTCGACGAGCGCCTCGCGCAGGTGTTCGTCTAGCAGCGCCGACAGCGGATCGGCGTGATCGACGCGATAGCGGTCGAGGAACGGCTCGTCGTCGGCCGCGCGATCGAAATCCTCGTAGTAGATGAGCTGGCTGCCATGCAGGTCCTGCAGCATCCCCTGGTATTCGTCGAGCGGCATGTTCAGGTGCTGCGCGATCTCGGTCTCGCTCGCCGAGCGGCCGAGGTGCTGCTCGACCTGGTGCACCGCGTGCTCGACCTCGCGCGAGGTCTTGCGCAGGCTGCGCGGCAGCCAGTCGTTGCTGCGCAGCTCGTCGAGCATCGCGCCGCGGATGCGCTGCGTCGCGTAGGTCTCGAACTGCGCGCCCTGGTCTTCCTTGTAGCGGCCCGCCGCGTCCATCAGGCCGATCATGCCGGCCTGGATCAGGTCGTCGAGATCGACGCTCGCCGGCATTTTCGCGACGAGCTGCAATCCGAGGCGACGCACGAGCGGCGCGTATTGCGCGAGCACGTCGGCCTGGGACATCTTTCCTTGAGCGTTGTACATCATGGCTCCCTCCTCCGGGTGGCGCTCACGCGGCGTGTGCCGCGCCCGCCTCGTACGACGGCTTGCCGCCGGCGTGGACCGCGCGGCCCGCACCCGAACGCGGGCGCATCGGCCAGTACAACAGGTCGGCGGCAATCTGCCGGTAGTCGCGCGCGGCGGACGACGACGGAAACGCGTCGACCACCGCATGCATCAATTCGCGGGCGTGCTCGACGAGCGGATCGGCACTCACGCAGCCCGCGTCGGCGATCGACACGGTCAGGTAGCGGTTCGCGACGCCCGCGAGGTTGTCGAACGCCGCCTTCGCGTCCGCGTGGCTGCCGACCTGGTTGGTCAGCACGCGGAACTGCGCGAACGCGTGCGCGAAATGCAGCCGCTTCATGCACGCATACGCCTCGGTGATCGCCTGCGCGGCGACCCGCGTGACGACCAGCACGTCGTGCGCTTCGCGCGCGAGCGCCGAGAACGACCCATCGGCGCCGAGCTGCGCGTCGACGAGGACGATGTCGGCCGGGCCGTCGATGAAGTCGCTCAGTTGCGCGTCGCTGTAGCCGGCGCGCGCGAGCCGCGCCGCCGCGCACAGGCTGAAACCGGCCGCGACCCGCGTGCGCGCGCCGTCGCGCAGCCACGCGCCGGCGAGCGTCGCGCTGGCCGAGCGCACGTCGGCGCGCTCGTCGACGACGAGTACGTCCTTGCCGAGCGACGCGAGCGCCGCCGCGAGATTCACGACGGTCGACGTGCAGCCGACGCCCGCCGGCCCGCCCGTCACCGCGACGATGCGCGACGCGCGCCCGGCCAGCAGGCGGCGCAGCCCTTCGGCCTGATCGATGATCGGTTTATCCAAATCGCACCTCGTGCAGCTCGGCGGTGGAACGCGCGGTCAGTGCGGAGAGCAGCGTCGGCATGTCGTCGTCTTGCGGCACGAAGGGCGAGCCGTCGCGCGGCACGCAGAACGCGCTCTTCAGCAGGAATCGGGTCGACGCGACGTACAGGTTCTCCGGCACCTTCTGGCCGGTCGACACGTAGTGGACCGGCAGCTTGTAGCGGATCACCGTGTCGAGCACGCCGCCGAGGTGGGTCGCCTCGTCGAGCTTGGTCAGGATGCAGCCGGCCAGGTCGGGGTGCTCGCCCGCGCTGCGGTACGCCTGCACGACTTCGTTGAGCGTGTCGCCGTGGCTCGTCGCGTTCAGCAGCAGCAAGCGCTGCACCGGTGCGTTCGCGCCGTGCAGCATCGCGATCTGGTCGGACACCGCGCGGTCGCGCTGGCTCATGCCGATCGTGTCGATCAGCACGATGTGCTTGTTGCGCAGCTCGGACAGCGCGAGCGCGAGATCGCCCGCGTCCTTCACCGCGTGCACCGGCACGCCGAGGATCTTGCCGAAAATGCGCAGTTGTTCGTGGCCGCCGATCCGGTAGCTGTCGGTGGTCAGCAGCGCGACCTTGCTCGCGCCGAAGCGCATCACGCAGCGCGCGGCCAGCTTCGCGGTGGTGGTCGTCTTGCCGACGCCCGTCGGCCCCATCAGCGCGAACACGCCGCCGCGCTCCATCAGCGCGTCCTCGCTGTCGAGCACCGGCAGGTTCGACGCGAGCACCGACTGCGCCCATTCGGCGGCCTGCTCGAAGGTCTGCGCGCCGTCGCCGGCCGGCAGGTTGTCGACCAGCATCCGCACGAGCTGCGCGGAGAAACCGGCCGCGAACAGGTGCTTCGTCAGCGCGCCGTGAACGGCGCTGCGACGCTGGCGGTCGTGCCACATCAGGCTGTCGAACTGCTCCTCCATCATCCCGCGCAGCTCGCCGAGCTCGTGCATCACGGTGTCGTTGACGATCCGCTCGATGCGCGACTTCACCGCGTCGGCCACCGCGGCGGCCGCGTCGGAGGGCAGGCGCGTACGGTCCGCCGCCCTCGCCGCGTACGCGGCGCCCGTGTCGGGTGTGCGCTTCGTGGCGGCAGGCGATCCTGCGGCCGGCGATCCGGCGGCAGGCGATCCTGCGTTCGGCATCCTGCGTTCGGCCTCGCGCACGATGTCGCGGGCCCAGTCGGGCGGCGTCGCGCTGGCCGCGGGCTGCGGCGCGCTTGCCAGCGGCTCGACCGGCGCCTGCGCACGGGCGATCAGCGCGTCGCGCTGCTGCGTCAGGCGCTTCGCGTGCTCGACCAGCCACGGTGCGGGTTCGGAAGTGGCGGCCGGCGATCCGGCGGCAGGCGATCGTGCGGCCGGCGATCCGGCGGCCGGCGCGGCGATCGACGGCGCGGCGGCCGGCGCGTCCGCATCGCTCGACGAAGGCTGCATGTCAGCCTCTTGCGCGTCGGCGCTCGCGCCGAACACGGACGAGAACACGTCCGGCAGCCCGCCTTCGCCCGCCGCATACGGATTGACGGCCGGGCGCGGGGCGATGCCCGGGCGCGACACGATGCCCGGCACGGCGGCGGCCGGCACGGATTCCGGCAGGCGCGGCGAAGCGAAGCGCGGCCGCGCGGCCGGCGGCGCCACCGCGGCGAGATCCGAATCGGCGAGTGCGACGATTTCGACGCTGCCGTCATCGAGCGTGCGGTTCGACAGCACGACCGCGTCGGCGCCGAGCGCCTCGCGCACGAGACGAAGTGCGTCGCGGCTCGTTGCGCCGGTGAATTTGCGAATGTTCAAGCGGAACCCCCGATGACGTTAACGACTTTGATCGTGCGTGTGTCCGGCACTTCGGCGTACGACAGCACTTTCAATTGCGGCAGGCTGCGGCGCAGGAAACGCGCGAGCATCGCGCGCAGCGCGTGCTGCACCAGCAGCACCGGCGGCAGCCCGAGATTCTGTTGACGCAGCAACGCTTGCTGCGTGCCCGTCAGAAGGTTGTGCGCGAGGCCGGGCTCGAGGCCCGGGTTCGCGCCGGTGGCGAGCGCCTGCGACAGCACGCGCTCCAGATTCGCGTCGAGGCCCATCACCTGCATTTCGCCGTTGCCCGGATACCACTGCTGCGTGATCGCGCGGCCGAGCGAGAGGCGCACCGCGGCCGTGATCTCGAACGCGTCGCCGCGGCCCGCATGCTCGGACACGGCCTCGAGGATCGTGCGCATGTCGCGGATCGGCACGCCTTCCTCGAGCAGGTTCTGCAGCACCTTCTGCAGCGTGGTGAGCGAGATCGTCTTCGGCACGAGGTCCTCGACGAGCGACGGCGCGTCCTTGCCGGTGCGCTCGACGAGCGCCTGCACTTCCTGGCGGCCGAGCAACTCGGCCGCATGCTGGACGACCAGATGATTCAGGTGGGTCGCGACGACCGTGCTCGCATCGACCACCGTGTAGCCGTACACCTGCGCCTGCTCGCGCATCGCGACGTCGATCCACACGGCCGGCAGCCCGAACGCCGGATCCTGCGTGACGGCGCCCGGCAGCGCGGCCGTCACCTGGCCCGGGTTGATCGCGAGCCACTGGCCCGGGAACACTTCGCCGAAGCCGATCTCGACGCCCTTCAGCGCGATCCGGTATGCGTTCGGCCGCAATTCGAGGTTGTCGCGGATATGGATCACCGGCGGCAGGAAGCCGATTTCCTGCGCGAATTTCTTGCGGATGCTCTTGATGCGCTTGAGCAGCTCGCCGTCGCTGTTCTTGTCGACGAGCGGAATCAGCCGGTAGCCGACCTCGAGGCCGAGCGGGTCGATCAGCTGCACGTCGTCCCAGGTCGCTTCGTGGCTGTCGGCCGGCAGCACGGCGGGCGGCGCGATGTCGGTGACGTCGCCGGCCGCCTTGCGGGCCGCCGCGCGCCGGGTCTGCGTGCGCGCGAGCCAGATCGCGCCGGCGCCGAGCGCGAGGAACGCGAAGTGCGGCATCCCGGGGATCAGCCCCATCAGCACGATGATCGCGCCGGTGATGTTCAGCACGCGCGGGTTCGTGAACAGCTGGCCGGTGATCTGCGTGCCGATGTCCTCGTCGGTCGCGACGCGCGACACGATCACGCCGGCCGCAGTCGAGATCACGAGCGACGGGATCTGCGCGACGAGGCCGTCGCCGATCGTCAGCAGCGTGTAGTTGGTGCCGGCCGCGGCGAAGCTCATGTCGTGCTGGACCATCCCGACGATCAGCCCGCCGATCACGTTGATCGCCATGATGATCAGGCCGGCGATCGCGTCGCCGCGCACGAACTTCGACGCGCCGTCCATCGACCCGTAGAACTCGGCTTCCTGCGATACGGCGAGGCGCCGCTTGCGCGCCTGTTCCTCGTTGATGAGGCCCGCGTTCAGGTCGGCGTCGATCGCCATCTGCTTGCCGGGCATCGCGTCGAGCGTGAAGCGCGCGGACACTTCGGCGATCCGCCCCGCGCCCTTCGTGATCACCATGAAGTTGATGATCATCAGGATCACGAACACGACGATGCCGACCGCGAAGTTGCCGCCGACGAGGAAGTGGCCGAACGCCTCGATCACCTGGCCGGCGGCATCCGGCCCGGTGTGGCCTTCGAGCAGCACGACGCGCGTCGACGCGACGTTCAGCGACAGGCGCAGGAGCGTCGAGAACAGCAGCACGCTCGGGAACGCCGCGAAGTCGAGCGGCTTCATCGTGTACATGCTGACGAGCAGCACCATCACGGACAGCGCGATGTTGAACGTGAACAGCAGATCCAGCAGCACCGGCGGCAGCGGCAGGATCATCATCCCCAGGATCATGCAGATGAGGGTCGGGCCCGCGAGCGCGCGCAGATTGGTGCCCGCGAACGGGTTCGTGCGTTTGGCGAACAGGCCGGTGGTCGGGGTGCTCATGCTGCGTTCCCTTGCTGGCCGAGCGCGTCTTCGGCTTCTTCACGTTCGTCGTCGGCGGCGACCGACGCGCCCTTGTCGAGTTCGGCCGGCACGTCGAGATCGACCGGCACCGCCGGGAACGCGCCGCCTTCCGAACGGAAGCGCTTGAGCTGGTAGACCCACGCGAGCACTTCGGCGACCGCCGAGTACAGCGAGCCGGGGATCTCGCGCTCGAGTTCGACGTTGTGATACAGCGCACGCGCGAGCGGCGGCGCTTCGAGCAGCGGCACGTTGTGTTCGGCCGCGAGTTCGCGGATGCGCGCGGCGACGAGGTTCACGCCCTTCGCGACGACCTTCGGCGCGCGCATCTCGCCATCCGTGTATTGCAGCGCGACCGCGAAGTGCGTCGGGTTCGTGACGACGACGTCGGCCTTCGGCACGGCCGCCATCATCCGGCGGCGGGCGATCGCGCGCTGCTGCTGGCGGATCCGCCCCTTCACGTGCGGGTCGCCCTCGTTCTCGCGATGCTCGCGCTTCACTTCTTCCTTCGTCATGCGCAACTTCTTGTTGTACTGCCAGAGTTGGTAAGGCACGTCGAGCCCGGCGACCACCAGCATCCCGGCGACCGTCGTGCCGCAGCACACGGCGACCAGATGCAGCGCATCGGGCAGCGCGGCGCCGAGCGGCTGGGTCGCGAGGCCGAGCAGTTCGTCCTTGCTGCGCCAGATCGCGACGCCGCCGATCCCGCCGACGACCAGCGTCTTCGCGATCGACATCCCGAGCTGGATCGGCCCCTGGATCGAGAACATCCGGCCGAGGCCCGCGATCGGGTTCAGGCGGTCGAACTTCAGTTCGAGCGTCTTCTGCGAGATCAGCCAGCCGCCCAGCGCCATCGGCGCGAGCAGCGCGGCGACGCCGGTGAGCGCGAGGAGCGGCAGCAGCGCGGCGAAGCCTTCGAGGCTCGCGCTGCCGGCCGCCGACAGCATCCGGTCGGTGTCGAACGCGGTCGCGCGATCGAACGTGAACGCGCCGCGCAGCATCGCCTGCAGATGCGCGCCCGACGGGCCCGCGAACAGCCATGCGCCGTAGAACCCCGCCGCGAGCAGTGCGAACGAAGCCAGTTCGCGCGAACGCGCGACCTGCCCCTCCTCGCGCGCCTTCTCGCGGCGCCTGGGAGTGGCGGCTTCGGTCTTGTCGAGATCGCTCTCGTCTGCCACGGGGCCTCCAGTCGGGTACGGCGGAATGCCGTTTTTCAGTGACACCGATTATTCATGGAGGCGTCAAACGCCGATCGGTCGAGCAAAGCCGGGAAAGGGGGGTATTTCGGGGAATCGGGCGAGCGGCCGCGAACACGGCCGGAGCGGGGGCGGAACGACGCGCGGCGCGGCGCGAAAGCGGGCCGGGCGGCGCATCGGCGAAATGGCGGCCGCAGGCGGGACGGTGACGGTGCGATGCGAACGGAACGGTGAAACGGCGGGCGGGACAGCGGGACAGCGGGACAGCGGGACAGCAGGACAGCGGGAAAGCGGGAGAAGCGGGGCAAACGGCCCCCAACGGCGTCGTGCGTGGGGGCCAGCGTCGGTCAGACGGCCGGAATCGGGTCCGCGCCGAAACGGTTCGGGCCTTCGGTGCCGCGCGAGCACATCCACACGAGCAGCAGGATGCTGCCGACGATCGGAATCAGCGCGAGCAGCAGGAACCAGCCCGAGCGGCCCGTATCGTGCAGGCGGCGCACGCTGACCGCGATGCCCGGAACGATCAGCGCGAGCGACACCAGGGAGATCGCGCCGAGCAGCAGCAGCGTGATCAGGCCGCCGTCGCGGCCGGCGGCGCCGATGATCTGGCCGACGATCGACAGCACGCAGCTCAGCAGCGCGAAATACCAGTATTCGGCGCGGCGCGCACGGCCTTCGAACGTGGCGTATTTATTCAGTACGGCACGAATGGCTTCGGAAAAATTCATCTTATTACCCTCCTGTTTTATATTGGCACCCCGGAAACAACGCCGAAATTATAGGGTTGAATTTCAGTGCGCTCCATCTCTTTTCGCATGCGGCGCACTACGCGCACAGGGGCGTATCGCCCGCCCATATGACACGGAAATGGCTGCAATGGCGCATTTCGGCTTGGCCGGGGCTTGCACGCCGCGTCATTTTAATAATCGTGAAGATCTGACGGAAACGACGGCCCGGATAATCCGGCATTCGATTACAGCCGAATGAAACGGCCGCCCCGATAATCGACTCGAGGATCCGGCATGCGATTAACCGGGCAGCCGGCAATACGCAGGCGCGGCGGTCGCGTCACCCTTCGCCATTGTCGATACCGGCCGCATCGCCTCGCCCGACGGCAATACGGCACGGGCGGCCACTGGCCTCAAAGGCGTGAAAGGCGTGAAGGGCGTGAAAAGCCTGAACGGCCAGACCGAGCGAAGCGGCCTGGCCGGCCGCCGCTAACCGGCTGCCGCCCGCTGCAGCGCGCCGAGATCGAGCTTCTTCATCGTCATCACCTGCGCCATCACGCGCTCGGCGCGGGCCGGGTCGCCCGTCATCAGTTCGGCCATCTGCACGGGCACGACCTGCCACGACACGCCGAAGCGGTCGCGCAGCCACCCGCATTGCTGCGCGCGCGCGTCGCCGCCTTCGGACAGGCGCGCCCAGTAATGGTCGATCTCGTCCTGGTCGCGGCAGTTGACGACGAACGACACGGCCGGCGTCATCTGGAACATGGGGCCGCCGTTCAGCGCGACGAACGCCTGCCCATCGAGTTCGAACGCGACCGTCATCACCGTGCCCTCGGCCTGTCCGGACGCGTGCGCGCCGGCCTTGCCGTAGCGCGCGACGTGCACGATGCGCGCGTTGTCGAACACCGATACGTAGAAATCGGCCGCCGCCTCGGCGTCGCGGTCGAACCACAGGAACGGCGTGATGCGTTGTATGCGCGGGGTCATGGCGCTGTCTCCTCGATGTCGTACCGGCACCGGTGCCGGTCTTACATCGTAGGCGCTGCGCGCGCAGACGGCGGCGATTCCATCCGTAGTGCGCGCGGCCGGCTCTCGGATAAAAAAGGGGGCGATCGCTCGCCCCCTTTTTGCTGCTGCCCGCGGCCGTGCCGCGTCAGAACGCGACGAACGGCTGCGCGCCGCCGCTCGCGGTCTTGTCCATCCCGAAGTAGATCGTCTTGCCGTAGAAGTGCGGCATGCCGATGTCGAGCCAGCTGGACGAGCCGAACGGCCCCGCGATGTCGTTGAACGCGAACGTCGACGAATTCGAGAACAGCGAATCCGCGTTCGCGACCGGCATCGACACGGTGCCCGATGCGCCGTTCTGGCCGCTCAGCGTCGCCGAATAGGTGGTCGTTGACGACGGGCAGTAGAACTCCGTATTCCTCGAACAAACCGTCTGCGCCGAATCGTTGAAGAAATACGCGTTCGAGCCCGTATCGAAGAACGCGGTCACGTTGCGCCCCTGGAACGTCGCGCTGACGTCGCCGGTCGTGGTCGACGTCATCACCGTCTTGCCGCTCAGGTTCGGCAGGCCGAACGTCAGCGTGCCGGTCGCGCTCGCCTGCCCGTTGTCCGAGATGGTCGGCATCTGCACGCTCACGCCGTCGTTGTTCGCGAAACGATGCACGGGGTTCGCCACCTGCTGCGCGAGCGGCACGAGCGCGACCGTGCAGCTCGCGTTGTCGCCGTTCGGGCACGCGTAGTAGTTGTTGCTCGTCGACGTCGACGTCGCACACGTCGTGCCGCAGTCGTACGGCGCCGGCCCGATGCCGAGGATCCCGTTCGCGCCGAGCGCGCCCGTCGAGTTGGCCGACGCGCCGCCGTTCGTGCACGAGCTCGGCACGTTCGCCGTGCCGAGGTCGCCGATGATCTGCACCGGCAGCGACGCCGCCTGCTCGGAGCCGATCGACAGGTCGACCGTGCGCACCGACCCCCACGTGTAGCTCGACACGAACTTGCCGCATTCGGCGACCGGCGCGCCGCCGCTCGTCACATGCGGCAGGCTGCCAAGGACGCCCGACACCGCGCTGCCGACGAGCCGCAGCCCGTAGGACGCGGTATCGACGAGCACGTTGTTGACGATCTGGCAGTTCGACGTGCCCGGCACGCAGACCTTCACGCTGACGGTCGGGATGTTGATCACGTTCGCGGCGCCGGCGCCGACCGTGATGACGGCCGTGTTGCCGCTGTTGCCGTCGGAGCCGTTGTTGCCGGTATTGCCGTTGTTGCCCGCACTGCCGCCGCCGCCATCGCCGCCGCCGCATGCCGTCACGAGCACGGCCGTCGCGGCCAGGAGGCCCAGCACGCCGAGCCAGCGCTTGAATGTACGAGGAATGCTCAAGATCGCTCTCCCGCTGTCACTGGATATCGGTGCCGGCCACGCCGGCAGGCAGCGCCGACGGCAGCCATGCCTGGCCGGAGAAGGCGCCCATGTGGCCGCCCGTCCGGATCACGAGGCCGCTCGTCTCGACGGCCACCGGCGCACGCCAGCCGCGCGCCCGGTGCGCCGCCTGGACGCCGGCCGTGTACTGCGGGAAATAGCTGCCGAGCAGCGACGCGAGATCCGGCATCGTCGGCCCGCGCCAGGCGAGGCCGAACACGCTGCCTGCGGCCGACGTGTATTCGTGGATGACGGTGCCCGACCCGAGCGTGATCTCGCGCACGGTGTAGGCGGCCGCGCTCGTCTGCACGCCGTCCGCCGAGCGCATCGCGCGCTGCAGCGCGCGCACGGTGGCGGCCTGATCGTCCGCCGGCGGCGACATCGGCGCGCCGCCCAGTTCCGCGTGTGCGTGGACGGCCCACAGCACACCCATTGCAGCCGTCGCATGCGCGACGGTCCAGCCCAAGCGTTTCAGCTTCACGTTCCCCCCCAAGGGACTGGCTGCGTTGCCGACGGCGCCGCCATCGGCCCGCGCCGCCTGTCCACCGATGAATCGTACGAATGACCCTGCGTTGCTGCTGACGCGTAGTATGCCTGCGGAGTGTGTCCAATTGTCAATTCGACGCAGGATCACGCCGCGCCGCGCAGCGGTGGCGGGCTCGGGGAAACGACGCAGGAAACGGGGAATGCGCGCATCGGCGACCCTGCGGAACGGGGCGCCCGGCAAAGGGGCGCCCGGCAGTGGGGCGTCCGGCGAAGGGGCGCGCGGCTGCGCCGCGGCAGGTCAGAAACCGAGGCTCGCGAGCAAGTCGTCGACCTGCCCCTGGTCCTGAACCACGTCGGATTTGCCTTCCGGCGCGATCTGCGGGCCGTTCAGCAGCGACTCGGGGCTGCCGGTCGCGCTGATCTGTTCGGCCGCGAGCGCGGCGGCGGTGGCCGCGAACTGCTCGCGCCGCTCGGGCGCGATGTTCTCGACGAGCACGGTGAGGAGCTGCTGCTCGATCAGGTAGACCATGTCCATGATCTTCTTAATCACCTGCCCGGTCAGATCCTGGAAATCCTGCGCGAGCATGATCTCGAGCAGTTGCGCGCGGGTCGCCGCCGTCGATTCGGGCAGCGTGCGCAGGAACGCGCGCGTATCGTCCATCAGCTCGCGCACTTCCGCGTGCTCGATCGGCGCCGCGTACCACTGCGCCCAGCGTGCGTCAAGCGCCTCGGCCTCGTTCTGGACGCGCTCCTGCATCGGCTTCGCGATCTCGATCGCATTCAGCACGCGCACCGCGGCCTGCTCGGTCATCGTCGCGACGTAGCGCAGGCGGTCGCGCGCATCGGGCACGGCTTCGGCCGCGCGCTCGACATGCTTGTCGAGCCCGAGCTCGCGCATCGAATCGCGCAGCGTGCGCGTGACGTGGCCGATGCGCGCGAGGATCCGGTCGCTCGCGTAATCGGCGCCTTCGGCATGGCCGTCGGCGTTGACCGCCGCGCCGGCGAGCGCCGCATGGATCGGCTCGTTCACGTTCAGCTCCCGGTCTTGGCCATCTTGTCGATGATCTTGTTCAGCTTCTCGTCGAGCGTCGCGGCCGTGAACGGTTTCACGACATAGCCGCTCGCGCCGGCCTGGGCGGCCGCGATGATGTTCTCCTTCTTCGACTCGGCCGTGACCATCAGCACCGGCAGATGCGTGAGCGTCGCGTCCGCGCGGATTTCCTTCAGCATCGCGAGGCCGTCGAGGTTCGGCATGTTCCAGTCGGAGATCACGAAGTCGAAGCCGCCGCCGCGCAGCCGCGCGAGGCCGGCCGCGCCGTCTTCCGCCTCGTCGACGTTCGTGTAGCCCAGTTCCTTGAGCAGGTTGCGGACGATCCGGCGCATCGTCGGGAAATCGTCCACCACCAGGATTTTCATGCTCTTGTCCATCGTCGTTCCTTTCCAGATTCGTTTCCGTCGAGGCGTGTAGCGTGGCACGCGCCTCGTGACATTCCATTCACACGCGCTGCACGCGGTCGCCCATCGTCGCCAGGCGCGCCATCACGCGGCGGCTCATGTCGGCGAGCGGCGCGACCTCGTCCGCGCCGCCGAGCGCGATCGCCTCGCGCGGCATCCCGAACACGATGCAGCTCGCTTCGTCCTGCGCGAACGTGTGAGCGCCCGCGCGTTTCATTTCCAGCAGGCCGGCCGCGCCGTCGCGGCCCATCCCGGTGAGGATCACGCCGATCGCGTTCTTGCCCGCGTGCGTCGCCGCCGAGCGGAACAGCACGTCGACCGACGGGCGGTGCCGGTTCACCGGCGGCTCGTCCGACAGTTGCGCAATATAGTTCGCGCCGCTTCTCGCGAGCAACAGGTGTGCGTGCCCCGGCGCGATGTACGCATGGCCGGGCAGCACGCGTTCGCCGTGCTCGGCTTCCTTCACCGCGATCCGGCACAGCCCGTTCAGCCGCTGCGCGAACGACTTCGTGAAGCCCGGCGGCATGTGCTGCGCGATCAGCACGGCCGGCGCATCCGGCGGCAGCGGCGTCAGCACTTCGCGGATCGCCTCGGTGCCGCCCGTCGACGCGCCGATGATGATCAGCTTCTCGGTACTGACGAGCGGGTTGTTGATCATCGGCGCGGCCGCGGCGCTGTCCGCCGCGCGCGCGGCGGCCTGCGGCTGCGGCGCCTGGCGCACGCGCGCACGCGACGCCGCGCGGATCTTGTCGGCAAGCTTTTCCGCGTAGTCGAGCATCCCGTCGCGAATCCCGACGCGCGGCTTCGTGACGAAATCCACCGCGCCGAGTTCGAGCGCGCGCAGCGTGATTTCCGAGCCGCGCTCGGTCAGCGACGACACCATCACGACCGGCATCGGCCGCAGGCGCATCAGCTTCTCGAGGAAGTCGAGCCCGTCCATGCGCGGCATTTCGACGTCGAGCGTGAGCACGTCGGGGTTGTGCTGCTTGATGAGCTCGCGCGCGACGAGCGGATCGGGCGCGGTCGCGCACACCGTCATGTCGGGCTGGCTGTTGATGATCTCGGTCATCAGGCTGCGGATCAACGCCGAATCGTCGACGCACAATACTTTGATCTTCTGCACTGCGGTCATGCCTCCTGCTTTCTTGATAGGTTTGCCGCCCGTCCGCCGCCGGCTGCGGCCGCGCGGCCGCCGGCCGGCGCGGCGCCGCGCCCGCCGAACAGCTCGATGCGCGGGCGCGCCGGCTGCGGCGCGGCAGGCCGCTTCGCGGCAAACAGCTCGACGTGCGCGCGGCGGGCGCGCTCGGCCTCGCGCGCGAGCGCGGCTTCGCGCTCGGTCACGCCCGGCACCTGCAGCCGCAGCTTCTTCACCATCGCGCGCCCGCTGTGCGGCATGAACGCGACCTTGCGAGGATGCACGCCCTGCAAGTCTTCCGCGGTGATGCGGATGCGCTCGAGCGCGAGGTAGCGGCGCACGAAATCGGCGTTGCGATCGCCGATGTTGATCGTCGTCATCCCGGCCAGCACGGCCGCGCCGCCGAACACCTTCGCCTCGAAGCGCTCGCGGCGCCCGCCGGCCTTGATCAGCTCGTTGATCAGCACTTCCATCGCATACGCGCCGTAGCGCATCGATTCCGACGCGGCCGCGCCCGGATCGGCGCCGTCGTCCGGCAGCATGAAGTGGTTCATCCCGCCGATGCCCGCGTACGGGTCGTGCAGGCACGCGGCGACGCACGAGCCGAGCACGGTCATCAGCACCATGTCATCGGCCGTCGTGTAGAACTCGTTCGGCAACAGCTTCACGCCGGGGCGCTCGAAGTGGTTGTCGAAGTAGCGATTGGTCGCGATCGGCAGTGCGCTCATCCGCGCTCTCCCAGGGCCGGCGCGCCGCTCGCGGCCCGTGCGCGCACGGGCGACGGCAGCTCGGCCGCCGCGCTCGCCGGCGCAGGGCGCGCGCGCGCACCCTGCGCGGCGTCGCGCGTGAGTTCGTACACAGTCTGCCCGCGCAGCCGGAACGCCTGCGTCACGTACGTGAAGTTCTCCGAATGGCCGGCGAACAGCAGGCCGCCCGGCTTAACGAGCGGCTCGAAGCGCGACAGCACCTGCCCCTGCGTCGGCTTGTCGAAATAGATCATCACGTTGCGGCAGAAGATCGCGTCGAACGGCTTCGCGATCCCGTAGTCCGCATCGGTCAGGTTCAGTTGCTCGAAGCGGATCATCGCGCGCAGCTCGGGGCGCACCTTCACGCGGCCGGCCTGCGCGCCCGTGCCCTTCAGGAAGAAGCGCTTGAGCCGCTCCGGCGACAGGTGCTTGACCTGGTCGTACGTGTAGATGCCGGCTTCGGCCTTCGCGAGCACCTGCGTGTCGAGATCGGTCGCGAGGATCGACGCGCCGCGCGCGGCCGTTTCGCCGAGCGCCTCGATCAGCGTGATCGCGATCGAGTACGGCTCCTCGCCGGTCGACGCCGCCGAGCACCAGACCGAGACCGGCGCCGGCCGCCCTTTCACGAATTCCGACAGGATCGGGAAATGGTGCGCCTCGCGGAAAAACGCGGTCAGGTTGGTCGTCAGCGCATTGGTGAACGCTTCCCACTCGAGCGGATCGTCTTCCTGTTCGAGCAGGTCGAGGTAGTCGCGGAACGTGTCGAGGCCGCGCGCCCGCAGCCGCCGCGCGAGACGGCTGTAGGCCATGTCGCGCTTGTGCTCGGACAGCGAGATGCCCGCGCGTTGGTGGATCAGCGCGCGAATGCGTGCGAAATCCGCGCCGGTGAACGCGAAGTCGCGCCCCGGCTCGCCCGCGCGAGGCGAGGCATCCGGTGCATCGGGTCGAAACGGCGCGCGCGCGTGCTGCATGGCTTAGAAGGTCTCCCAGTCGTCGTCGGACGCGCCGGCGGCCGCCAGCGCGGGCTTCTCGCCGCTCAGCGCCGGGCGCACGAGCGCGGGCTTCGCGGCCGGCTTGTCCGCCGGGGCGGCCGTCTTCGCCAGACGCGGGCCATAGCCGCCCGCCGCGGCGGCGCCACCACGGGCAGCCGATGCGTCCTTCTGCGTGCGCGGCGCGGCGTCCGCCGCGCGCTTCGGTTCGTGCTCGGCGCCCGACGCAGCCGTGCGCGACGCCGGCGCGCCGCGCCGTGCCGCCGGCTGGGCCGCACCCTGCGGCGCCGGCAGCGCGGCGACCGGCGCGTCGTGGCGCGACGCCGACGGCAGCGCCGCCGGTTCGTGCGCGGCCGGCCGCGCGACGCTGCGCGCTGGCGCGAGCGCGATGCCGCCCGCGACGCGCCAGCCCGACACGATCGCCTTCATCTGGCGCGTCTGCTCCTCGAGCGATGCGGCCGCGGCGGCCGCCTGCTCGACGAGCGCCGCGTTCTGCTGCGTGACCGCATCCATCTGGCCGACCGCGCGGTTGACCTGCTCGATGCCGGTCGACTGCTCGTCGGACGCGGCGCTGATCTCGCCCATGATGTCGGTCACGCGGCGCACGGCCTGCACGATCTCGTCCATCGTCGAGCCGGCGCGCGCGACGAGCGCCGACCCGCTGTCGACCTTCTCGGCCGAATCGCCGATCAACTGCTTGATTTCCTTCGCGGCGCTCGCGCTGCGCTGCGCGAGCGAGCGCACCTCGCCCGCGACCACCGCGAAGCCGCGGCCCTGCTCGCCGGCGCGCGCCGCCTCGACGGCCGCGTTCAGCGCGAGGATGTTGGTCTGGAACGCGATGCCTTCGATCGTGCCGATGATGTCGACGACCTTGCCGGAGCTCGCCGCGATGTCCTGCATCGTCGACACGACCTGGCCGACCACCTCGCCGCCCTGCGTCGCGATGTCCGACGCGTTCACCGCGAGCTGGCTCGCCTGCCGCGCGTTCTCCGCGTTCTGCCGCACGGTTCCCGTCAGCTGCTCCATGCTCGACGCGGTTTCCTGCAGCGACGCGGCCTGCTCCTCGGTGCGCTGCGACAGGTCGATGTTGCCGGTGGCGATCTCGCGCGCGCCGACGTCGATCGATTCGGTGCCGCGATGCACGGCCTGCACCATCGTCGTCACCGCGTCCTGCATCCGCTTGATGCCGCCGAACAGGCGGCCGATCTCGTTCGTGCTCGATACGTTCACCGGCTGCGTGAGGTCGCCCCCGGCAATGCGCTCGAAGTGCGCGATCGCATCCTCGATCGGCTGGACGATCAGCCCGCGCAGCACGAAGCGGATCGCGATCACGACGACGAACGCGATCGCGATGCCGGCCGCGATCAGCGCGATCATCATCGAGATCTGCGACTGCGTCGCGGTCTGACGTTCTTGCGCGCGCTTCTGCAGCGCGGCGATCACGGCCGACGCCGTCTGGTCGAACGCGACGAACATCGGGCTGATCTTCGTGTCCGCCACCGCGTGGTACGCAGCCATGTCGCCCGCGCGCGCCGCGGCAAATTCGGGCTCCACGCCTTCCTTCACGATCGTCGTGTAGCGTGCGGCGAGCTCGTCGAGAAGCGCCTGCTCGACACCGAGCTTCGGCGTCGACTGGAACGCCTGCCAGTTCTGGTTCGACTTCGCGAACAGCTCCTGCGCGCGGTCGAGCACCTTCGCCGCGTCGGCCGCATTGCCGGCTTCGGTCAGCGTACGGAAGCGATCGAGCGCCACGCGCGAGCGCAGCAGTTGCGCGGCCGTGTCGTCGAGCGCGTGGATCGCCGGCAGGTCGACGTGCGCGATCTCGTCGAGCGAACGGCTCGCCTGATTGAGCGCGTAAAGGCCGAGCCCGCCGACCGCGGCGGCCAGGCACACGAGGATGAGTCCGACCGCCGTGAGCGTCGTGCGGATCGACCAGTTATGCAACATTGCAGATTCTCCCGAAATTGCTGCGCGCGCGGCGCGCTTACCCGCCGAGTGTCTCGATCAGCGCCATTTCACGGCTCGACATCAGCTTCTCGATGTCCATCAGGATCAGCATCCGGCCGTCGACCGTGCCGAGGCCGGTCAGGTACTCGGTCGTCAGCGTCGCGCCGAATTCCGGCGCCGGCATGATCTGGTCGGTCTGCAGCGTCAGCACGTCCGACACGCCGTCGACCACCATCCCGACCACGCGGTTCGACACGTTCAGGATGATCACGACGGTCTGGTGGTCGTACTCGACGCGGCCGAGGTGGAACTTGATCCGCATGTCGACGATCGGCACGATGATCCCGCGCAGGTTGATCACGCCCTTGATGAACTCGGGCGCGTTCGCGATTCGCGTGACGCTGTCGTAGCCGCGGATTTCCTGCACTTTCAGGATGTCGATCCCGTATTCCTCGTCGCCGAGCGTGAAGACGAGGAATTCCTGGCCCGTCGCATCGCCGTGTTCGGCGTCGCGGCGGCTCGTGGCCGCGTTCGCCGCGGCCGGATTGATCATTTGAACTTCAGCGGACACGTTTGCCCCCAATCGGTTGATGGCGAGAGTCAGAAGACGGCGAGTTCGGCGCCCGCACGGGCGCCGTGCGTCGCACGGGTTTCGCGGTTCAGCGCCGCGACGTCGACGATCAGCGCGACGCTGCCGTCGCCCAGGATGGTCGCCGCCGAGATGCCGTGGACCTTGCGGTAATTGGTTTCGAGGTTCTTCACGACCACCTGCTGCTGGCCGACCAGCTCGTCGATCAGCATCGCGAAGCGGCGCCCCTCGGTTTCCATGATCGTGACGATCCCCTGGGTCGGGTCGGTGCGCGCGTCGTCGACCGAGAACACCTCGTGCAGCGCGACGAGCGGCAGGTATTCGCCGCGCACGCGCACCACGCGCTCGCCGTTGCCGACCGTGTAGATGTCGTCGTTCGACGGCTGCAGCGACTCCATCACGAAGTTCAGCGGCAGGATGAAGATCTCGCTGCCCACCTTCACCGACATCCCGTCGAGGATCGCGAGCGTGAGCGGCAGCACGATCCGCGTGGTCGTGCCGCGGCCGGCCTGCGACGAGATTTCGACATGGCCGCCCATCGACTGGATGTTGCGCTTCACCACGTCCATCCCGACGCCGCGGCCCGACACGTCGGTCACCGTCTCGGCCGTCGAGAAGCCCGGCGCGAAGATCAGTTGCCAGACTTCGTCGTCGCTGATGTTCTCGGAGATCTGCATGCCCTGTTTCGCGGCCTTCGCGAGGATCCGCTCGCGGTTCAGGCCCGCGCCGTCGTCGCTCACCTCGATCACGATGTTGCCGCCGTGATGCGCGGCCGACAGCACGAGCTGGCCGACCGCGTCCTTGCCGGCGGCGACGCGCTTGTCGACCGTTTCGATCCCGTGGTCGAGGCTGTTGCGCACGAGGTGCGTGAGCGGATCGATGATCCGTTCGATCAGGCTCTTGTCGAGCTCGGTCGCCTGGCCGAACGTCACGAGCTCGACCTGCTTGCCGAGCTTGCCGGCGAGATCGCGCACGAGGCGCGGGAAGCGGCTGAACACGTAGTCCATCGGCATCATGCGGATCGACATCACCGCTTCCTGCAGGTCGCGCGCATTGCGCTCGAGCTGCGCCATCCCGTTGAACAGGCGGTCGTGCAGCGCCGGATCGAACGCGCTGGCCGTCTCGGCCAGCATCGCCTGCGTGATCACCAGTTCGCCGACGAGGTTGATCAGTTGGTCGACCTTCTCGACGCCGACGCGGATCGAGCTGCCTTCTGCGCCGCCCGCGGCCGCGGCGGCCGGGCGTGCGCGCTTGTCGTCGTGATGCGCGGCGGCGGCCGGCGCCGCGTGTTCGGCCGGCTGCGGTTGCGCTCGAGCGTGTTGCTGCGGCGGCGTGGCGGCTGCCGCGGCCGGGGCGGCCGGGGCGGCGGGCGGCTCGGCCGGCGTCGATGCCGGCGCAGCCGGTTGCGGCGCGGCGGCCTGCGGCGCGAACACCTCGACGCGTGCGGGCGGCGCGGCGGCGGCCGGGGCGGCGGCCACGGCGGCGGCGTCCTTCGCATCGCCGGCGGCGGCCGGCGCCGTGCCGCGTGCGACGCGAATCTGGCTTTCGTCGATCACGAAGCAGCACACGGCGACGATGTCGTCGGACGGCACCTCCGATTCGACCCACAGCGACAGGTCCGCGCCCGCTTCCTCGCGGCCGACGATCCGGCCGAGGTTGCCGAGTTCCTCGGTGAGCAGCGCCTGGTCCTTCGCGTCGACGCCGACCAGCGTGATCTTCAGGTGCGGGCCGTCGGCATCGGCGTCAGCCGCCGGATGCGCGGCCGCGACGGCCTGCTCGACCACATGGTCGGGCGCGCGATCGCCGCTTGCGACGGGCTCGGCGGCCGGCGCCACGGCGGCGGCGACCGGCATAGGCGCGGCCGGCGCCGGCTCGGCTGCCGCGGGCGCGCCCGAGCCGCTTTCGGCCTTCAGCCGTTCGAGCTTCGCGCAGATCGCCGCGGCGGCGGCCGCGTCCGGTTCGGCGCTCGCGCGGTAGTCGACGAGCTGGTCGGACAGCACGTCCTTCGTTTCCAGGAACGCGTCGACCATCTCCTTGGTCAGCGTCAGCTCATGGTTGCGCGCGCGGTCGAGCAGCGATTCGAGGATGTGCGTCGTATCGGTCAGCGCGGAGAAGCCGAACGTCGCCGCGCCGCCCTTGATCGAATGCGCGGCGCGGAAGATCGCCGCCAGATCCTCGGGATCGGGCGAATCGACGTCGAGGTTCAGCAGCAGCTGCTCCATCTGCGCGAGCAACTCGTCCGCTTCGTCGAAAAAGGTCTGGTAGAACTGAGTGATGTCGAGAGTCATGCCCGGTCACCGGTTGAATTCGTCGCGTTCATGTCAGGAGGCAGCCGGCTCGGACAGCGTGGCGACCAGGTCGACCAGCACGCCCGGGTCGATCGGCTTTTCGATCCAGCCGGTCGCGCCCGCGTCGCGTGCCGCGTCCTTGAACGCGTCGCTGCCCTCGGTCGTCAGGATGAGGATCGGCGTGTCCGCGTACGCGCTCAGCTTGCGCAGCGCGGCGATCACCTCGAGCCCGCTCTTGCGCGGCATGTTCTGGTCGGTCAGGACCAGGTCGTACGGCGCCGTCGCCGCCATGTCGAAGCCGGCTTCGCCGTCCGGCGCCACCGTCACGTCGTAGCCGGCCTGCGCAAGCGTCGCCTGCAGCAGCGCACGCATGGTCGCGGAGTCGTCGATGGCGAGAATGGTTCGGATCATGTCTGTCTCGGAAACGTCAGGGTTTCGGCGCCACGGCCACGGCGCTCGCCACGATCGGACGCGCCGCCGGCGTCGGGCCGCCGAGCTGCTGCGCGAGCAGCTTCGAACCGGCCGCGTCGGCGGACAGCGTCGTCGTCGTCGCGTCGTCGCGCATCAGCGCTTCTTCGGATTTGCGATTCAGCACGATCACGCTGATCCGGCGGTTTTCCGGATCGAGCGGATCGGCCTTGTTCAGGTTCTGCGTCGACGCGAGGCCGAGCACGCGCAGCACTTTCGCCTCGTCCATGCCGCCGGAGATCAGCTCGCGGCGCGATGCGTTCGCGCGATCGGCCGACAGCTCCCAGTTGCTGTAGCCGCCCTCGCCGCCCGCGTACGGCACGGCGTCGGTGTGGCCCTGGACGATGATCCGGTTCGGCACGTCGTTCAGCGTCTTGCCGATCTCGCGCAGGATGTCGCGCATGTACGGCTCGACGTGGTCGCTCGACATCGCGAACATCGGCCGCTTCTGCGAATCGACGATCTCGATGCGCAGCCCCATCAGCGTCGAATCGATGCGGATCTGCTGCTTGAACTGGCGCAGCGTCGGATTGGCCTCGATCGCGGCCATCAGCTTGATCTGCAGGTCGTGCAGGCGCGTCTGCTCGAGCCGGTCCTGCGCGCCCTGCGCCTGCGACCGCGAATGCTCGTCGCCCGCCTTCGCGAGGCGCTCGGCAAGCGGCGTCGTGCCGTCGGTGCGGCGCAGCGTGCCGGCGTCCGCGCTCGACAGGTCGCGGCCGCCGCCGTTGATGATGCTGGAATCCTGCGAGCTGCGGTCGCCGCTGCCGAGGATCGCGGCCTTCAGCGGCATGTTGAAGTATTCGGCGATCCCCTTCAGCTGCACCGGCGTGACCGAGCTCAGCAGCCACATCAGCAGGAAGAACGCCATCATCGCGGTCATGAAGTCCGCGTACGCGAGCTTCCATGCGCCGCCGTGATGGCCCTTCTTCGCCGGGGCCACCCGCTTGACGACGATCGCGCGATCCTTGCTCTTGCTCATCGGTCGCTCCGCCTCACTTCGCCTTCACGCGTCGCACGTGCTCTTCGAGCTCCGAGAACGACGGGCGCTCGGTCGAGAACAGCACCTTGCGGCCGAACTCGACCGCGATCGCCGGCGCATAGCCGTTCAGCGTCGCGAGGATCGTCACCTTGATGCACTGGAACATCTTGGTCGACTCGGCCACGCGCTGCTCCGCGAGGCTCGCGAGCGGCCCGATCAGCCCGTACGACAGCAGGATCCCGAGGAACGTGCCGACCAGCGCCTGCGCGATCATCGCGCCGAGCACCGCGGGCGGCTTGTCGGCCGAGGCCATCGTGTGGACGACGCCCATCACGGCCGCGACGATCCCGAACGCCGGCATCGCGTCGCCGACGCGCATCAGCGCATGCGCCGGGCCTTCGCCTTCCGTGTGGTGCGTCTCGATCTCCTCGTCCATCAGGCTCTCGATCTCGAACGCGTTCATGTTGCCGCCCACCATCAGGCGCAGGTAGTCGGTCAGGAATTCGACGATGTGGTGATCGGCGAGGATCTTCGGGTATTGCGTGAAGATCGGGCTCTTTTCCGGATCGTCGATGTCGGCCTCGAGCGTCAGCGTGCCTTCCTTGCGTGCCTTCGCGAGCAGCACGTAAAGAAGCGCCATCAGCTCCATATAGACGTCCTTCGTGTATTTCGAGCCCTTGAAGAGCGTCGGCAGCACGCGCAGCGTGGCCTTGATGGTCTTGCCGCCGTTGCCGAGGATGAACGCGCCGACGCCGGCGCCCACGATCATCAGGACCTCGATGGGCTGGATCAAGGCGCCCAGATGTCCGCCCGCCAGCGCATAACCGCCGAAGACCGACAACAGCGTCACGAGTGTTCCCACGATAATCAGCACTGCCTGTCCCTCACGAAAGACCGGCGGGAAGACCGCCGTTAAACAGGTTTACGGCAGTCGGCAGGAAAACTTTCGCGGCCGCCCGGCGGCGGCCCGACGGTGTTTACCAGCAGTGCGCGGACGATTCGCGCGGCCCGCGGGCGCCGCCCGTGCGACGCTCGCGCCCCGCCCGGCGTTGCCCGGCGCGGCGCTCAGGCCAGGGCGGCGGCCAGTTCGGCGCGCGCGGCGGCGGCCTTGCGCGTCTTGCCGGCGCGCGACGGCGGCTGGCACAGGCCGCACACGAAACCTTGATGCGGATCATGCGCATGCGCGACGAAATGGCCGCCGCAGCGCGTGCACGGCGTCATCTGCAGCATCCCAGAATCGAAGAAGCGCACCAGCGTCCATGCCCGCGTGAGGCTCAGCGCGGCCTCGTCGCCGGACAGGTTCACGTGCTCCAGGTAGAGCCGGTACGCCTTCACGATCGACTGGATCGGCTCGCAGCGGCCGTGGTCCTGCATGAACCGGTAGATGTTGTAGAACAGCGACGAGTGGATGTTCGGCTGCCACGTCATGAACCAGTCGGTCGAGAACGGCAGCATCCCCTTCGGCGGCGACACGCCCTTCAGTTCCTTGTACAGCTTGATCAGACGGTCCCGCGACAGGCTCGTCTCCGCCTCCAGCAGCTGCAGCCGGGCGCCCAGTTCGATCAGTTCGATGGCGAGGGTGATTTCCTTCACCTCGATCACGACGCTTTTGCTTGCCATGGTGATAACCGTCCGCTTGACGTTGTTCGAATGAATGGCCAATACGCTGCCGGCCGGCGCGGCGCGCCGGGACGAACGCAAGGCGGAATGGATCAGCGGACGCCTTCGACCTGCTGCCCGGCCATCAGGATGGCCGAGTGGGCGTGCGCGACGACATCGCTGCGGCCCTTGTCGGCGAGCGACGACAGCAGCGCGTGATCATCGAAGCGGAAGCGGCACAGCATCTGGTTGGACGCGGCCAGCTTCACGGTCTGCGCGAGCGTGAGGTTGGCGAGCACGTCGGCGAGTTCCTGAGAAATGCCCATGCGGAACATACCCATCGCCTTGTCTTCCCGCAGCAGTCGTTGCGCGAGGAGGAGGTACGACAGGTTGACCTCTTTGATCTCACTGAGCATTTCGCTGGTGGTGCCCATGATTCCCCCGTTAAAGAGCGTTGCTTTGGCCATTCATGTTATGAAAACGTTTGCTCGATCAGTGCGCACCAGGCGCTCAGTCGGCTCGTTTATAGTCTTACAGGGCGAATTTTGGCCAAACGGGATTTATGTCGGTATCAGCGAAGTGGCGTATGCCATGCAGGATTTGTCTGTAAACCGTGTAGGAATTTTTCTGACAAGGCCGATTGAAAGGCGCTATTGGAAAAACGGGTTGCAACGCGGATTCGGTTGCGAGGAGACCGATGCCCGCGGCGCCGGTGGCGGAAGGCTCGCCGGCAGGGCCGCCGGCAATCGGATCGGTAAAAATTATAGTGGTTTTTCACGATAGCGCAACAATAGTCGAGGCTATCTCGGTTCAGGATTCCGTGCCCTTTTTCTCGGGGTTTTCGCGTATTTCATCGTGTAACAAGCCTTAAGTGTTTGAAAAAACACTCGAACCCCTCAGGGCGATATCGATAATGGACTCCAATGGGCGGCGGCGCGAGCCGTGCCGGCCCGCCCCGCAGCTTGCCGTCCGGCGCCCCCCGCACCCGCCCAGGGCCCGGCCACGTACCGCGAAGCGCGTGCGTCGGCGAGTTCCGCCACCTTGTACGGGATCCCCATCGGCGCCATCGCGCCCCCGGATCGACACTGGAGAACATCCATGCGAATTGCCCAGATCGCGCCGCTTTACGAAGCCGTCCCGCCGAAACTCTACGGCGGCACCGAGCGGGTTGTGTCCTATCTCACCGAGGCGCTCGTCGAACTCGGCCATGACGTGACGCTGTTCGCCAGCGGCGACTCCGTCACGTCGGCCCGTCTCGAGGCGGCGTGGCCGCGCGCGCTGCGGCTCGACCCGTCGGTCCGCGACTCGATGGCGCCCCATATGCGGCTCCTCGAGCAGGTCGCCCGGGTCGCGCACGAATTCGACGTGCTGCACTTCCACCTCGATTACCTGCCGTTCCCGCTGATGTCGCGCCTCGACACGCCGTACGTGACGACGCTGCACGGCCGCCTCGACCTGCCGGAGCTGCAGCCGGTGTTCGACGCGTTCCCCGATTCGCCGGTCGTGTCGATCTCGAACAACCAGCGCAAGCCGCTGCCGCAGGCCGCGTGGGCCGGCACCGTGTACCACGGGCTGCCCGACACGCTGCTCACGCCGCAGCCGGACGTGAAGCCCGAATACCTCGCGTTCCTCGGCCGGATCTGTCCCGAAAAGCGTGTCGACACCGCGATCCGCATCGCCGCGCAAAGCGGGCTGCCGCTGAAGATCGCCGCGAAGGTCGACAAGGCCGACGCCGACTACTTCAAGGAAGTGATCGAGCCGCTGCTCGACCAAGCGCACGTCGAATTCATCGGCGAGATCAACGAAGCGCAAAAGCCCGCGTTCCTGTCCGGTGCGAAGGCGCTGCTGTTCCCGATCGACTGGCCGGAGCCGTTCGGCCTGGTGATGATCGAGGCGATGGCCTGCGGCACGCCGGTCGTCGCGTTCAACCGCGGCTCGGTGCCGGAAGTGATCGAGGACGGCGTGACCGGCTTCATCGTCGAGGACGTGCAGGGCGCGGTCGGCGCGCTGCACCGGATCGACAGCCTGTCGCGCACCGCGATCCGCGAACGGTTCGACACGCGCTTCAGCGCGAAGGCGATGGCGCGGCGTTACGTCGAAACCTACGAATCGCTTTGCGCGGCGGCCAAGCAGCCGGCATTGCGCCGGGTTGCGGGCGCCTGACACGGAAATCCGCCGGGAAATGCGCGGTAAAAACCGCGCCGAAATCGGCGCGTAAAACGAAAGAGCCGCATCGACGATGCGGCTCTTTCTATTTGGCTTGCGGTCATTCGATCAGGAAACGATCGCGGTTTTTCCCGACGATCCAATTCGGCGGCTTGCCACGCCCGCTCCAGGTTGCACCGGACTTCGGATCACGGTATTTCGGCGGCAGCGGCGCCTTCTTCGGCGGGCGCCCGCGCTTCGCCCGCTCCGCGAAGCCCAGATCCTGGGCGGTCAGCCCATATTCCGCAATCTTCTGCTGGACTTCGGCAATCACCGCCGCCACTTCCTGGCGGCGCACGTCGTCCGCCTGAGCCTGCAGATCGGCGATCTGCGCCTTGAGTTTCGCGTATTGAGACATTTTTCGACTCCCCTTTTCGATGATGCGGCCCCGGCGAATCCGGCCGGGACACCAACATCCGTTACGTCATCCGCACTGCCGCCCTGCCCTTCGAAATTAATGCTGCCATCTTTAACCGAATCGCCTATATCGAGAATGCGGACTTATTCTAATAAAAGGCATTCGTCAGCCATTCAAATTTAACAATCGTTTACCCTCCCGGGCCCGATTCATTTCCTATAATCCAGACCAATTCCGGACGACCGAATAAATCCGTTGCGTCGCCCCGGGTCTTCAACCCACTCGAACGAGGTCCCTACATGAATCTTTCTCAGCGTCTCGCTGCAGAGGTATTCGGCACGTTCTGGCTGGTGCTCGGCGGGTGCGGAAGCGCCGTGCTGGCCGCCGCCTTTCCGGGCCTCGGCATCGGCTTTGCCGGCGTCGCACTCGCGTTCGGCCTGACCGTGCTGACGATGGCCTTCGCGATCGGCCACATCTCCGGTTGCCACCTGAACCCGGCGGTGAGCGTCGGCCTGACGGTCGCCGGCCGCTTTCCGGCGCGCGATCTCGCACCGTACATCGTCGCGCAAGTGGTGGGCGCCACGCTCGGCGCGTTCGTGCTGTACCTGATCGCAACCGGCAAGCCGGGTTTCGACGTGGTCGGCAGCGGCTTTGCGACGAACGGCTTCGGCGATCGCTCGCCCGGCCACTACTCGCTCGCCGCGTCGTTCATCTGCGAAGTCGTGATGACGGGCTTCTTCCTGTTCGTGATCCTCGGCGCGACCGACAAGCGCGGCGTGCCGGCCGGCTTCGCGCCGATCGCGATCGGGCTGTGCCTGACGCTGATTCACCTGATCTCGATTCCCGTCACCAACACGTCGGTGAACCCGGCGCGCTCGACCGGCCCGGCGCTGTTCGTGGGCGGCGACGCGATCGGTCAGCTCTGGCTGTTCTGGGTCGCGCCGCTGATCGGCGCGGTGCTCGCCGGAATCATCTATCCGCTGGTCGCCGGGCGTGACGACGCCGTCGACCTGCTGCCCGCATCAGCTCGCACAAGCGAATAAACACTACGGGGTCAAGCGAGCAGAGCAGCGAGCCTCACGCTGTCGAAGAACATCGAGGCAGGCAATTTCAACGGGCGCCCCTGGCGCCCGTTTTTCATTTCCACGCGGCAAACGCGCACGGGGCCGGCGCTCAGGACGCGACGACGTCGTCTTCGAGCGAGAACAGCGTGCGCAGGTGGCGGGCGACGCCCGCGTCGAAGTTGTTGCCGATCCGCGGAATGTGAGGCAACCGCGCGATCAGGTCGGGATTCGCGTTGTTCATCATGAACGCATGACCGGCGGTTTCGAGCAGGTCGATGTCGTTCATGTTGTCGCCGAACGCGATGCAGTGGCCGGCATCGACGCCGAGCCGCGCGAGCACCGTGCGCAGCGCGCGCCCCTTCGACACGTTCGCGGTCATCACCTCGAGGCAGTCGGGCAGCGAGTACGTGACGTACAGCGCATCGCCGAACTGCACGCGCATCTGCTCGGCGACGACCGCCAGATCGGCCGGTTCGCCGATATACAGCACCTTCGCGATAGCGGCGCCGTCATGCGCGGCCATGTCGATCACCTCGTACCGGAAGCCCGAATCCTGATGGAATTCGAGCAGGTGCGGCGCTTCGCGGTCGATCAGCCAGCCGTCGTTGGTAAACAGGTTGACGATCACGCGGCCGTGCGCGCCGGCGACTTCGGGGTGCACGAGGCGGCGAACGATCGCCGCGTCGACGTCCTGCGCGTGGATCGTCGTGTCGTCCGGCGCATGCACGCGCGCACCGTTCGACGTGATCAGGTACGGCCGGATGCCGAGCACGTCGCGAATGCCGGCGACGTCCGCATAGTGGCGCCCCGTGGCGATCACGAATTGCACGCCGTCGCGGTCGAGCCGGCGAACGGTGTCGATCGTGTACGGGTCGAGCTGGTGGTCGCTGTTCAGCAGCGTGCCGTCGAGATCGGTGGCGATGACTTTGTACATGGGGCGGGAGAGTGGCGCGCGCGGCACGGAGGAAGCGCCATTTTAACGTCGTACCCGGCAGCGCGCCGGGTCGTTGCCGGGCACGCGGGGCCTGGGGGCTGCTGCGGGCTGCTGCGGGCTGGTGCTGGGCTGGTGCTGGGCTGGTGCTGGGCTGGTGCTGGGCTGGTGTTGGGCTGGTGTTGGGCTGGTGTTGGGCTGGTGTTGGGCTGGTGTTGGGCTGGTGTTGGGCTGGTGTTGGGCTGGTGCGGGGCTGGTGCGGGGCTGGTGCGGGGCTGGTGCGGGGCTGATGCGGGCTGCGGCAGCGCGGCATCCGCCGCGCGCCCCGTTCGCCTTAGCCGCTCGCCTTAGCCGCTCGCCTTAGCCGCTCGCCTTAGCCGCTCGCCTTAGCCGCTCACCTTAGTCGCTCACCTTAGGCGCTCGCCTTAGCCGTTCACCTTAGCCGCCCTCCGCCGCCCGCAACGCCTGGAGCGCGAGCCGCAGCGCGCCATGCGCCGAATCGTCGAGCGGCGCGCGCAGCCGTGCGGCGTGCCGCGCCGGCACCGCCGGCGCGAGCGCGTCAGCCAGCCCGCCGCACAATGCGACCGGCAGCGCCTGCTGAGGATCGAGCGCGTCGATCATCTTGCCGATCTCGTCGCCGGCCTGCGCGATCAGCGCGCGCGCGACCGGATGCGTGCGATGCGCGAACACGACGGGCGCGAGACGCGCGTAGATCGTCTGGTTCGCGTCGCACGACCACTGGACCAGCGCGTCGCGATCCTGCGTGCCCGTTTCCGCGAGGAGCGCCGTGGCGAACGCGTCGCGCGGCACGCGGCCGTCGAGCGCCTGTTGCGCGTAGGCGAGCGCACGCACGCCGAGCCACGCGCCGCTCGCCTCGTCGCCGGACGGAAAGCCGAAGCCGCCCGCGATCCGGCACGCGCCGGCCGCATCGAGCGCCGCCGCGATGCTGCCGGTGCCGAGCGCGACGATGAGCCCGGGCGCGCCGCCATGCGCGCCGACGACGGTCGTGTACGCGTCGCTCTCGATCGCCAGTGCGCCAAGCGGCGCCTGCGCGCGGAACGCGGCGAGCCACGCCGCGTTGTTGACGCCGGCGAGCCCGCAGCCGAGCGCGCACTGCGACCAGTCGAACGCGAGACCGGCCTGCGTGAACGCGTCCGCGCAGGCCGCGCCGATCGACGCCCATGCCCGCTCGATGCCGAGCCCGAGCCCCGACGGGCCGCCGCGCCCCTGCGCGAGCTCGCGCCCCGCCCGGTCGGCCAGCACCGCGCGCGTGCCCGTGCCGCCGCCGTCGATGCCGATCGCAAAAAGTAATGCCGCCATGCCTTCATCCCGCTGATTCGAACAGGCGCCAAGCTTAACCGGATCGGCGCCGCGCGCCCATCTGCCGTTCGGCCGGCTATCCCGCCAAAAGGGCTTCCGCTATGCTGGCGCGATCGAATCGACACTGAAAACGAGGCAGACGATGTCGCAGCGGTGCAACTGGGTGAAGACGGAAGCGGACGCTCACTATCACGATACCGAGTGGGGCGTGCCGTCGCACGACGATCGCCACCTGTTCGAAATGCTGATCCTGGAAGGCGCGCAGGCCGGGCTGTCGTGGTCGACGATCCTGAACAAGCGCGCGGGCTATCGCGAGGCGTTCGCCGATTTCGACGTCGACGCCGTCGCGCGCTTCACGCCCCGGCACATCGAGAAATTGCTGGAGAACCCGGGCATCGTGCGCAACCGCGCGAAGGTCGAATCGGCGGTGACCAACGCGCGGGCGGTGCAGCGCATCCGCGAAGAGCACGGGTCGCTCGCCGCGTTCCTGTGGTCGTTCGTCGGCGGCACGCCGATCCAGAATGCGTGGCAGTCGTACCGCGACGCGCCCGCCTCGACCGAGCAGTCCGACGCGCTCAGCAAGGCGCTGAAGGCGTACGGCTGCAAGTTCGTCGGCTCGACGATCTGCTACGCGCTGATGCAGGCGACCGGCATGGTCAACGATCACGAAGCCGGCTGCCCGTGCCATGCGCAATGTGCGGCGCTCGGCGGCAAGCAGCCGGCACGCCGGCGCAAGGCGGGCTGACGGCGCAGGCACACGCTGGGCGCAGGCGCCGCGCCGCTGGCCCGCGTCGGTTGCACCGTCCGCGTACTGCTTGACGCTTGGCCCTTGCCGCTCGGCCATTACCGCTTGGCCCTTGCCGCTCGCTCCTTACCGCGCCGCCCGCGACGACGCCGGCACGACCGGCCGCGCGCTCCGCGCAGCCCGCACGCGCGCGCTGCGCTTCTTCACCCAGATGCAGACGCCCGTCACGCTCAGCATCGCGATCACGATGCCGAGCACGCTCACGGCGACCCGTCCGGCGACACCGGCGATCCGCCCCGAGTGCAGCGGAAACTGCGCCTGCATGAACAGGTCGCCGGCTGAACCGCGGCCGGGCACCTGAGCCGCCACGGGCTTGCCGGTCACCGCATTCCAGTACAGCCACGCATTGCCGAGCCCGACGTCGCCATGGTCGTTGCCCGGCGTGAAGAAACCGACCGCATAGGCGTTCATCGCCGGCGCGAACAACAGCGCGCCCGGCGGCGCGGCGAGGCCCGCGTCGCGTCCGGCCGAGCGCGCGATCTCGACGATCCGCTCGCGCGGCAGCACCTGGCTGCCCGGCGCGGCCGGCGGGAAATGCTCGGGATTCGTATACGGCGTTTCCGCGAGCGGCGAAACGAGCGAGACCAGCGGGCGCACGACCGGAACGGCAAGGTTCATCGAGATCGACGTGACCGCGACGACCAGCAGCAGCCCCCACACCCACACGCCCCCCGAGCGATGCAGGTCGAACACGAGCGGATAGCCGCCGCGCCGCACGCGGAACGCGAACGACTTGCGCCAGCTTTTCGGGTTCGGAAATGCGAGCACCAGCGCGATCAGGCTGTCGATCGCCCACACGATGCCGACGACGCCCATCACCCAGAACCCGAAGTTGATCCCGCCGTACACGGGCAGGAACAGCGAGTAGTGCAGCCGGTAGATGAACGGCATCAGGTCGAGCCGCGCGAGCGACGGCGCGCCCCATTCGCGGCGGCCCTGCACCGCGCCGGTCGCGGGATCGACGGCGATCTGGCTGAAACCGAGCGCGTACGGCTGGCCGGTCGCCGGATCGGTACGCGGCGTCACGCCCGCCTGCAGCGTGTGCCCCGGTTCGACCGCGAGCGGCAGATAGGTCACCTGCACGCGCGGGTCGGCCGCCTCGATGCGCGCCGCGAGTTCGAGCGGCGCAAGCGGCGCCGCGCCGCTGCGCGCGGTATAGAAATCCGGGTTCAGCGCCGCGTCGAGCTCGTGGTCCCACGCGATCAGCGCGCCGGTGAGCCCCGCGACGAACAGGAACAGCGCGATGGCGAGCCCGAACCAGCGGTGCAGGCGCACGAGCAACGGTCGCAGGAGCGCATTCATCGCGTGCGCAGCGAAAGGAAAGCGGGCCGGCACGAGCGGCGGCCCCGATTCGACGGGATGCGGTTCATTTCAGGTCGGGCACCGCGCAACGGCCATCCGGCCCAGTCGGACGAGGCCGGATGCCCTTGTGCGCGGCATGGAATTGTTGCGCGTTCGGCGGGTTTTGATACGATGCGCGACATTTTAACGCAATGCGAATGATTCTTACTCGCATTTTTACTCGCTCGCCATGACCGTCAGCCTTGCCCGCCCTCCCGTCCGTCCACGCCGCGTCGTCGCCGCCCTCGCCTGCCTTGCCGCCTCGCTCGCGCATGCGGACGATTCGCCGGGCGACGCCGCGCTGCTGCCTGCCCTCAACATCACGGCCGCGCACGATTCGCCGCAACACTTGACCGACACGATCTCGACCGGTGCGCTCGGCACACGCCGGCAGCTCGACACGCCGTTCTCGACCACGATCGTCACGTCGGAAGAGCTCGAGGCGCGTCAGCCATACAAGCTCGGCGACGTGTTCGCGAACGACGCGTCGGTGTCCGACAACAGCGGCGCGTACAGCGCGTGGGCCAGCTACCTGACCGTGCGCGGCATGCAGCTCGACTGGCAGAACGGCTACAAGATCGACGGGCTGCCGTTCGTCACGTACGGCATCACGATGCCTTACGAGCAGCTCGAGCGCGTCGAGCTGCTGAAGGGGCTCGGCGGCTTCCTGTACGGCTTCGTGACGCCGGGCGGCGTCGTCAACTACGTGACGAAGCAGCCGGGCGCCGAACCGGTGCGCAGCGTCGACATCGGCTACCGCAGCACCAACGTGTGGACCGAACATGTCGATCTCGGCCAGCGCTTCGGGCCCGGCAACATGTTCGGCGCGCGGCTGAATGCGACGCACGAGGAAGGCAAGACGTACAACGACGGCAACATCCGCCGCGACAGCGTGTCGCTCGCGCTGCAGGCGAACCTGACGCGCGACCTCTCCGTGTCGTTCGGCGCGCTGTACCAGGACCGCCGCACGACCGGCCAGACGCCGTCGATCTTCACCGGCAGCTATCCGGGCGGCGCACTGCCCGCCACGATCAGCGGCGGGTCGACGAACCTGGGCGGCAAGGACCAGTACCTGAACACGAACCTGCAGCTCTACACGGCCGGGCTGCAATACCAGCTCGCGCCCGACTGGCAGCTCGACGTCGCGTACAGCTACAGCAAGGCGACGCGCCGACGCAACGAAAGCACGCTGTACCTGCAGGACGCGGCCGGCAACTACACCGACAGCCGCTACGTCGGCATGGAGGATCACCGCTTCAGCCAGTGGCGCGCGATGGTCGAGGGCAAGGTGCGCACGGGCCCGTTCAGCCACCAGATCGTGCTCGGCGCGTCGTGGCAGAAGCAGGCGAACGACTATTCGGCGAACAGCGTGTTCGTGCCGCTCGGCGCCGGCAATCTCTACGCGCCGAACCCGTACCGCTACGAGAGCCCGCACGGCTTCGTCCAGTACCGCACGAGCGAGATCGTGCAGAAATCGCTGTTCGCGAGCGATACCGTGCAGCTGACCGAGCGCTGGTCGGTGCTCGCCGGCGTGCGTTACATGAACTACGAGCAGCGCTCGTTTCAGGCGAACGGCGCCGAGGATCCCGGCTATCGCCAGAACGGCGTGGTGACGCCGACCTTCGCGGTGATGTTCAAGCTCGCGCCGACCACCACCGCGTACGCGAGCTACGCCGAATCGCTCGAGCCCGGCAGCCGCGTCAACGACGTCTATGCGAACGCGGGCGAGGTACTCAAGCCGCTGCGCAGCAAGCAGTACGAGCTCGGGATCAAGAGCGAGCACGCGCGCTGGAGCGCGACGGCCGCGCTGTTCCGGATCGAGCGCAGCGCCGAATACGCGAATGCCGCGAACGTCTACGTGCAGGATGGCGAATCGATCATTCAAGGGATCGAGGTCGGCGCGCGCGCGCGATTCGGCGCGCACTGGAATGCAGGCTTCGACGCGATGCTGCTCGACGCGTGGTACGCGAACGGGATCGGCAACAACGGCAACCGGGTTGCCGGCGCGCCGCGCTTCGTGCTCGCCGGTGAAGTCGGCTATGCGGTGCCTGGCGTGCCGGGGCTGACACTCGGCGTCGACGCGAAATTCACCGGCGCGACGCCGCTGCGGGCGGCCGGCGGCCTCGACGCGCCGGGCTTTCTCGTCGTCAACGCGGGCGCGCGCTACCTGACGCGGGTCGGCCGCCACGACGTGACGTTGCGCGCATCGATCGACAACGTGCTGAACCGTCGTTACTGGGAGTACCAGTACGCGGACTACGTGAAGCCGGGCGACCCGCGCACGGTCAGCCTGAGCGCGAAGATCGACTTCTGAACGCCGCGGCGGGCAGCCGCACGGCCCGCCCGCCGCCGCGCGTCGGCAGCGGCCGGGGCGGAACCTCACCGCCCCGGCCTCGGGATTTTCCCGACCGGCAAAAGCAAAACGGCGGAGCGGCCTCTTTCGAGGCACACTCCGCCGTTTCGCGGCGAACCGTCAGAAGCGCTTAGTGGAGCTTCTTCGGCAGCATCTGGCTGCGCAGGCGCTTGTGCAGACGCTTGACGGCTGCTGCCTTCTTGCGCTTGCGGACTGCGGTCGGCTTTTCGTAAGACTGGCGCTCACGCAGTTCAGCGATCAGGCCATTTTTTTCGATAGCGCGACGAAAGCGGCGAATCGCCACTTCGAACGGCTCGTTTTCTTTCAGAAGAATCGTCGTCATGTCGTTCCTAAATTGCTTAAACGGTCAAAAACGTAGCGGCCAAGCGCCACGCACCGGCCATCCGAGCGTTCCCACAACAGGCGAAACGAGCGGAAATACGGCCTCGGAGGCCGGAAAAGAGAGGCGGAAAGCACCGCGAGTACGCTTCACAACCGCGTGCAGCGCCGCGTTTGACTGCCAGCAGACATGCCGAAAACGGCAAAGGCGTGACAGAAATCTCAATTCAGCCCGCCATCATAGCAGGAAATCACAGACAAAACCATCCTTTTGTTGATCCCGGCTCGTCGCGCCGTGCAACGCGGCCGCGCACGCCGCCCCGCGAGGCCGGCGCGCGGTCGGCCGGGAATCGCTGCGGGCCATGCCGGGCGAGGACGTCGCGGCGAACCGCCCCTTCGGTCCCGAATTTCCTTGCGCATCCCTCTAAAGTTTTCGCCGGGTGCCGCCGTCAACCAGGAAAGGCGGGCAGCGCCAGTCGCGATAAAGCGCAACGCCGAAATCAGAACCTGTCTGTATCCCAGGCATTTTCCAAAACGAGGAAGCAAATGCTGAACATCAACACCAACATCCTTTCGCTGACGACGCAGACGAATCTGTCGGGCTCGCAAAGCGCACTGTCGCAAGCAATCAACCGCCTGTCGTCGGGCAAGCGCATCAACACCGCTGCCGACGATGCAGCAGGCCTGGCGATCTCGACGTCGCAAACGGCGGCAATCAATGCGCTGACGCAAGGTGTTGCAAACGCGAACAACGGCATCTCGATGATCCAGACCGCCAACGGCGCGCTGCAATCGACGGTCGACAACCTGCAGCGTATCCGTACGCTGGCGCAACAAGCGGGCGACGGCTCGCTGGATTCGGGCGCTCGCGCGAACCTGCAAGCTGAAGTGTCGACGCGTCTCAGCGAAATCGACCGTGTCGCATCGCAAACGACGTTCAACAGCCAGACCATCCTGGGCGGCGCCGGCAGCGTCACGTTCCAGATCGGCGCAGCAGCGAACCAGGTCGTGACCGTCGACTTCGGCACGGCGAACTGGAACAGCACGGGCATGAGCGTGAACACCCTGAGCGTCGCCACCCAGTCGGGCGCGCAATCGGCGATCACGGCGATCGACGCGGCACTGAAGCAAGTCAACACGTTCCAGGCAACGCTCGGCGCAGCACAGAACACGTTCCAGGCTGCGATCTCGACGACGCAAACCCAGGCAACCAACATGACCGCGGCTCGCTCGCAGATCACCGACGCGGACTTCGCGACGGAAACGGCGAACCTGAGCAAGGCGCAAGTGCTGCAACAAGCCGGTATCTCGGTTCTGGCGCAAGCGAACTCGCTGCCGCAGCAAGTCCTGAAGCTCCTCGGCTAATCGAGCAGCACCCGCGGCGGGCCACGTGCCCGTCCGCCTCCGGGCACGGCGGCGTCGCCATCGGCACTCGATGCGACTCCGCCGCAACCGCCCTGATCAGAATTCTCCAGGGAGGCGCGCCTCCCTCTTTGCATTGAACCGCGGCGCCCCGCCGCATCGCGCACGTCGACTGCGCGGACGACCGGAGCAACGGCATGGCCACCACGACCCCCGTCAGCAGCACGGACATCAGCACCATCCTGGCGAATGCAGGTCAATCGATCATCAGCGGCGCGACCAATTCGTCGCTCGACGTCAACACGCTCGTCACGACACTGGTGAACGCGAAGACGGCCGGGCAATTGCAGACCCTGCAGACCCGGCAGACGAACGACAATACGCAGCTGTCCGCCATCGGCCAACTGAAGGGTGCGCTGTCCGCGCTGCAGACCGCGCTCACCGGCCTCTCGAACGGCACCACGCTCAGCAGCCTGGCCGCGACGGCGAGCGGCACGGGCATCGCGACGTCGATCAAGAGCGGCAGCGGCGCGGTGGCCGGTTCGTATTCGGTGAATGTCACGCAGCTCGCGACCGCCAACAAGCTGTCGTCGGCCGGCGTGACGGCGGCGGACACGATCTCGGCCGGCTCGCTGAGCATCACGTTCGGCAGCAACCCCGCGTTCAACGTCAACGTGGCGGCCGGCGCGTCGCTGTCCGACATCGCGTCGTCGATCAACTCCGCGTCCGGCAATGCCGGCGTCACCGCATCGGTCATCACCGGTTCGGACGGCCAGCATCTCGTGATGCAGTCGAACCTCACCGGTGCAGCCAACACGATCTCGATCACGGGCACGGGCGTCAACTCGAAACTGACGTCGGGGTACACGACGGTCACGCCGGCCGCCGACGCGCAGTTGACGATCGACGGCACGCCGGTGTCGAGCGCGTCGAACAACGTGTCGGGCGCGCTGACGGGCGTCACGCTGGCGCTGTCGCAGGCCGCTGTCGGCACGACGCAAACCATCACGCTGTCGCAGGACACGGCCGCGGCGACGACCGCGATCAACAATTTCGCGACCGCGTATACCAACTTCGTGACTACCGCGAAATCGCTGTCGAGCTACGACCCGACGGCGAAGACCGCCGGCCCGCTGCTCGGCGACGCGATGTTGAACACGATCAGGAGCACGCTCGCGACGACGCTCAGCAGCGGCGTCACGACGGGCGGCACGACCTATGCGCTCGGCAGCATCGGCATCAACGTGGACTCGACCGGCGCGATGTCGGTCGACACCGCCGCGCTGACCACCGCGCTCAAGTCGAACGGCTCCGCGGTGGCGGCGATCTTCAACCAGACGAATGGCATCGCCCAGGCGCTCAATGCGAACATCAACTCGTACACGCAGACGTCCGGCCTGATCGACCAGCGCACCAACGCGATCAACGCCGACCTGAAGAGCGTGCAGGCCCAGGCGACGCAGCTGCAGAGCTACTCGGACCAGTTGACCAAGCAATACAATGCGCAGTTCACCGCGCTGAACACGCTGATGGCGACGATGGCGAACAACACCCGTTACCTGACCCAGCTGTTCGGCGGCCAGAACAGCGCCGGCGCGCTGGCCAACAACAAGTAAGCCTTGGCCGCACCGCCCCTTCGGAGCCGAACCATGACGAACGACACCCTGTCCCGCGCCTTCGACCTGACCCGTGCCATGCAGTCGGCGGCCGACGCACGCGACTGGGTGCGCGTCGCGGCCCTCGCCGACGAACGCTCGCCGCTGCTGATGAACCTGTCCGGCGAGCAGACGCCAGACGCGCTGGACCGCGTGCGGCAGATCATGGCCATCGACGCGTCGATCACGGAGCATGCGCAGACCGACCGTGACCGCCTCGCCGCGGAATTTGCGCAGTCCCAGGAGCGGATCAAGGCCGCGAGCCAGTACCAGAAAGCCGGCATGCTGTGACCGGCCGGGCGTCTCGCCCGCCGCGCATTTCGAATTAAAAGACGCCGCCAGTCGAGCGGTCCGTCGTCGCCGTACCGTCGAGCCGCTTCAATGCGGCTTTTTTTTTCGCCTGCAGGCGGGCGTGCGAGCCGGATCGCGCCGGCCACGCCCGCGTCGCCCGCCCGACGGCCGCCTCGATCATCCCGGGCGGCCGGCCCGACGATGCGCGAGCGCGGCTTCCCGCCGCGGCGCGATCCCGCTCGTCACGCGTCCCGGGGCGCCGTGTCGCCGCCGGCGTAGCGGGCCCACATGCCGTGCAGCGCGTCCTCGAGGTTGCGTGCGAAGCGCGACGCATCGCACAGCGGCGACGCCAGCGCGCGCTCGCGCAGCGTTGTACGCAGCGTCGCCAGCCCGTCGCGGTCGCGCGCGAACGCGACGGCCTTCGCGAGGTACGCCGCCTCGTCTTCCGCGATCCATTCGCCCATGCCCGCCGCGTGCAGCAGGCTCTCGCAAATGTGCGTGACGAACCGGCTGCCCTTCATCCCGAGCACCGGCACGCCCATCCACAGCGCTTCGGCGGTCGTCGTGCCGCCCGGGTACGGAAACGGGCTCAGCGCGATGTCGATGCGGTTGTATGCGGCGAAGTATTCCGCACGCGGCGAGCCGCCTTCGAGGATCAGCCGGTCCGCGCCGATGCCGTGCCGCGCGAAGCGGTCGAGCGTCGCCTGGTTCACGTCGCCGGCGCCGAGCTCATGCGCCTTCAGCAGCAGCCGCGCGTCCGGCAGCGCGTGCAGGATGCGCGACCACAGCGCGACGACCGCGTCGCTGATCTTGATCAGCTTGCCGAAGCAGCCGAACGTGACGCCGCCGTGAGCCGCCATCGGCAGCGGGCCGACCGCGACGTCGTACGGCGGCGGCGTGAAGCACAGGTAGCTGTCCGGCAGTCGCCACGGCCGTTCGGTGAAGTGATGCGCCTCGTCGGCCGGCAGCGTATACGCATCGCCGATGAAATAGTCGATCGCCCGGCACCCGGTCGTCGCGAAGAAACCCAGCCAGCTCGCCTGCACCGGCGCGGGCTTGTGCCCGAAGATCGGCAGGCCGCTCCAGTTGGTATGGCCCGCCATGTCGATCAGGATGTCGATGCCGTCGTCGCGAATCAGTTGCGCGGCCTCCTCGCGGCCCAGACTGACCACCTTCTTCCAGCTCGCGAAGTTCGGCCTGAGCCGCGCGGTCACATCGTCCTCGCCGACGAACGTCACATAGGCATGCGGCTCGATGCGCGACCGGTCGATCCGCGCGAGCACGCTTTCAAGGAAGATGCCGACCGGGTGCTGCCGCAGGTCGCCCGACACGAAGCCGACGCGCAGCGGGCGCCCCCGCGCCTGCGCGACGCGCTGTGCGCGGTCGTGCTCGAACGGACGCGCGTCGCGCTCGAGATGCTCGCCGTAGCGGCGCGCTTCGGCGACCCACTCCTGCGGCTCGAACGCGGGCGAACTCGACATGTTGAACAGCATCCGCGAGTACGCGCGATGCAGGTCGTGCCGGATCGCCGAGCGGAACGCATCCAGCGCGCCGGCGAGATCCCCTTTCGCCCACAGGATGTCGCCGAGCGTCATCTGCACCTTCAGCGGATCGATGCCGAGCTTCCGCGCGATCTCGGTATGCTTCATCGCCTCGTCGAGCTTCTCGAGCCGAAACAGCGCGGCGGCGAGGTTGTGATGTGCGTCGGCATCGTCCGGGTTCAGGTCGATCGCATGCCGGTGGCTCAACTCCGCGGCGGCCAGCAAGTTGAGGTTGTGATACGCGAAGCCAAGGAAGTTGTATGCGTCGGCCAGTTCGGGATCAAGCTCGATCGCGTGCCGGCACACCTGCACCGCCTGCCCGTATTCGCCCTGCTGGTTGCGCAAATCGCCGAGCCATGCCCATGCCCGTGCATGCGCGGGGTCGATCGCGATCGCCTGCTCGAGCAGTTCGAGCGCCTTGTCGAAATCGCCGATGCGCTGCAGCAGCCTTGCCAGTACGCAGTGCGCGTCCGCGTCGCCCGGATCGAGTCCCTCGCGCGCATGGTCGACCGCCCCCCGCAGATCGCCTGCCGCGCGCAGCGTCGCGCTCAACCCCTGGTGCGCGACGCGCAAGCCCGGTTGCAGCGCGATGGCGCGACGATAGGCATCCGCGGCCTCGTCGAATTTCTCCTGCGCATGCAGCGCGTTGCCGAGATTGCAGTACGCCTCCGCGTATTGCGGCTGGTGCGCGACCGCCTTGGCGTAGCTCGCCGCCGCCGCCTCGTGCTCGCCCAGATCCTGCAGCGCGTTGCCGAGGTTGTTGTACGCCTGCGCGTAGCCGGGGCGCAGCTCGATCGCGCGCGCGCAGCTCTGCATCGCGGCCGTCGGTTCGCGCGCGTCGCGCAACGCGTTGCCGAGGTTGTTGTGCGCTTCCGGATAGTCCGGCCGCAGCGCCACCGCGCGCCGATAGTGCGCGATGGCGTCGTCGAGCCGCCCGCTTTCGCGCAGCATGTTGCCCAGATTGTTGAAGTACGACGCGTCCGGCCGCTCGACGAGCGATTGCTCCATCAGCGCGAGCCCTGCGTCGTACTGCTTCAACTGGCACGCCAGCAGCCCGAGGAAATGCAGCGCATCCGGCTGGCCCGGCCGCGCGGTGAGGATCGCGTCGTACAGCGTCTTCGCTTCCGCGAGACGCCCCGCCTGATGATGCGCCAGCGCGGACTGCAGCGTGTCGTGGATATCGTTCATGCTTCCTGCTCCGAGTTCGTATAGCGTTGCCACATGGCGACGAACGCCGCTTCGAGATGCGCGGCGAACCGGCGCGCGTCGCACAACGGCGATGCGAGCAGCTGCGCGCGCAGCCCGGCGCGCAGCGCCGCGAGCTGCTCGCGATCGCGCATCGCCGCGATCGCCTTCGCGACATAGGCGTCCTCGCCGTCAGCGACCCATTCGCCCATGCCCGCCGCGTGCAGCACGCTTTCGCAAATGTGCGTGACGAACCGGCTGCCCTTCATCCCGAGCACCGGCACGCCCATCCACAGCGCTTCGGCCGTGGTCGTGCCGCCCGGATACGGGAACGGGCTCAGCGCGACGTCGATGCGGTTGTATGCGCCGAAGTATTCCGCGCGCGGCGAACCGCCCTCGAGGATCAGCCGGTCCGCGTCGATGCCATGCCGCGCGAAGCGCGCGACGGTCGCATCGCGCACGCCGTCGCGGCCGAGCTCGTGCGCCTTGAGCAGCAGCCGCGCGTCCGGCAGCGTGTGCAGGATGCGCGACCACGCGCGCACGACGTCGTCGCCGATCTTCACGAGCTGGCCGAAGCAGCCGAACGTCGGATGGCCGCTCGCCGCCATCGGCAGCGGGCCGACCTCGACGTCGCAGGCCGGCGGCGTGAAGCACAGGAAGCTGTCCGGCAGCCGCCACGGCTTCTCGACGAAGTGATGCGCTTCGGCATCCGGCAGCGTATAGCGGTCGCCGATGAAGTAGTCGATCGCGTCGCAGCCGGTCGACGCGAAGAAGCCGAGCCAGCTCGCCTGCACCGGCGCGGGTTTCCAGCCGAACACGGGAAGCCCGCTCGACTGCGTATGGCCCGCGAGGTCGACGAGGACGTCGATCTCGTCGTCGTGAATCATCCGCGCGGCCGCCTCCGGACCCAGCGCGGCAATCGAGCGCCAGCCGTTCGCGTGCGGCTTCAGTTTCGCGGTGATCGCGTCCTCGTCGTCCGTGGTCACGTACACGCGCAGGTCGATGCGCGTGCGCTCGAGGTGCGCAAGCACGCTTTCCAGGAAGATCCCGACCGGGTGCAGGCGCAGGTCGCCGGACACGAAGCCGACGCGCAGCGGCCGCCCTTGCGCGCGCGCGGCCCGCTCGCGCGGATCGTGCACATGGCGCGTCGAACGCGCGGCCACGTGCCGGCCGTAGCGCCGCGCGTCGGCCAGATAGTCGGCGGGGTTCACGCAAGCGGACGCCGCCGCGCTGAACAGCAGCCGGTTCAGCACGGTCGCCGCGACGTCGTCGGCGTCGTCGCGCACCAGCGCAAGCGCATCGCGATACGCGTGGACCGCGGCATCGACGTTGCCCTGCGCGCGCAGGATGTCGCCGAGATTGACGTGCATCAACACGGCCGGCGGGCCGGCCTGCAACGCCTGCCGGCAATACACAAGCGCCTCGTCGAGCCGCTGCAGCTTCAGCAGCACGACGGACAGGTTGTGGCACGCGCCGGCGTCCGCCGGATTCAGCGCGACCGCCGTGCGATGGCACGCTTGCGCGTCGTCGAGCCGGTTCAGTCCGTGGTACGCGTTGCCCGCGTGGTTGTGTGCGTCGCCGAGGTTCGGCGCGAGCCGGATCGCGTCCAGCGCGTGCGCGAGCGCCTCCGCGCAGCGCAATTGCTTGTGACGCACGGCGCTCAGGTTCGCGTGGGCCATCGCCATCGACGCGTCCAGCTCGATCGCGCGGCCGTAATGCGTGGCGGCGCCGTCGAGGTCGCCCAGATCCTGCAGCGCGTTGCCGAGGTTGTTGTACGCCTGCGCGTAACCGGGGCGCAGCTCGATCGCGCGCGCGCAGCTCCGCATCGCGGCCGTCGGTTCGCGTGCGTCGCGCAACGCGTTGCCAAGGTTGTTGTGCGCTTCCGGATAGTCCGGCCGCAGCGCCACCGCGCGCCGATAGTGCGCGATGGCGTCGTCGAGCCGCCCGCTTTCGCGCAGCATGTTGCCCAGATTGTTGAAGTACGACGCGTCCGGCCGCTCGACGAGCGATTGCTCCATCAGTGCGAGCCCCGCGTCGTACTGCTTCAACTGGCACGCCAGCAGCCCGAGGAAATGCAGCGCGTCCGGCTGGCCCGGCTGCGCGGTGAGGATCGCGTCGTACAGCGTCTTCGCTTCCGCGAGACGCCCCGCCTGATGATGCGTGAGCGCCGCCTGCAATGCCTGTCCTGTTCCGTCCATCTCGTCTGCTCTGCTCAATAGGGATGCGGTGCGCGTCCGAAGTCGATCAGCCTGCCGCCGTGCCCGATCGTCACGGCCGGCGCCGCCATCCCGTCGCGCGCCATCCCGACGACGGCGTCGCGCACGCGCCGCCGGTCGGAACGCCGATCACGCCGGCCGGCGCGGCGTTCAGCGCGACGGGCGCCATGTTCCGCTTGCCGCCGCGTGGAAATGACCCCGCACGTCACGTCGTGCGCGGCCTCACACGGATGCGCCCGCCGCGGCTTCGACGTGCTGCGCCCACATGCCGTGCAGTGCGTCCTCGAAGTGGCGCGCGAAGCGGGGCGCGTCGCACAGCGGCGACGCGAGCACCTGCGCGCGCAGCGTCGTGCGCAGCGCCGCCAGCCCGGCGGGCTGGCCGACCTGCACGACGGCCTTCGCGACATACGCGTCGTCGTCGTCCGCGATCCACTCGGGCAGCCGCGCCGAATGCAGCAGGCTCTCGGCGATGTGCGACAGGAAGCGCTCGCCGCGCCGGCAAAGAACGGGCACGCCCATCCACAGCGCTTCGGCGGTCGTCGTGCCGCCCGGATACGGGAACGGGCTCAGCATCAGGTCGACGCGCCGGTACGCGGCCAGGTATTCGGCGCGCGGCGAGCGGCCTTCGAGGATCAGGCGCCGCGCATCGATGCCGTGCGCCGCGAAGCGCGCGGCAAGCGCCTGCTGCTCGCGCGGATCGTCGAGATGCTCCGCCTTCACGAACAGCTTCGCGCCCGCGACCGATTGCAGCACGCGCGACCAGACCGCGACGACGTGAGCGGTGATCTTCGCGAGCTTGCCGAAATAGCCGAAGGTCGGATGGCCGTTCGCGAGCATCGGCAGCGCGCCGACGTCGACAGGCTCGGCCGGCGGCGTGAAGCACAGATAGCTGTCCGGCAGATGCCACGGCCGCTCGGTGAAATGCGCGGCCTCGGCGGGCGGCAGCACGTGACGGTCGCCGATCACGTAGTCGATCGCGCGCACGCCGGTGCTCGCGAAATAACCGGGCCAGCTCGCCTGCAGCGGCGCCGGCTTCCACGCGAACAGCGGCAGGCGGTTGTAGACCGTGTGGCCCGCCGCGTCGAGCAGCACGTCGATGCGGTCCGCACGGATGCGCGCGGCCGCCGCTTCGTCGCTCAGGCCGGCAATGCAGGTCCACGTCGCGAAGGCCGGCTTGATGCGGGCGGTCACGTCGTCCTCGACGTCGCGCGTCGGGTACGCATGCATCTCGATCCGGTTCGCGTCGAGATGCTCGAGCATGCTCTCGATGAAATAGCCGACCGGATGCGCCTTCAGGTCGCCAGACACGATGCCGACCTTGAGCGGCCGCCCGGCGCGCGGGGTCAGGTCGACGAGCCAGTCCGTCCACGGCGTCGCGCAGCGCGTGACGACTTCGTCGTAGCGCGCGGCCTCGGCGAGATAGGCGTCGTGGTCGAACGCTTCGCTGCAGTGGCTCGCGAACAGCAGGTTGCTGCGCGGCTCCGGCAGCTCGGGGCGCAGCGCCACCGCGTGCCGGTAAGCCTCGAGCGCGGCCGGAATCTCGTTCACGTCGAACAGCGCATTCGCAAGGTTGTTGTAGGCCTGGCCGTTGTCCGGCTTCAGCGAGATCGCGTGGCAGAACGCATCGACGGCCGCGCGGGCGTCGCCGGCGAGCCGCAGCGCGTTGCCGAGGTTGTTGTACGCATCGACGTAGTCGGGCCGCAGCTCGATTGCGAGACGGAAGCACTCGGCGGCGGCGGCGTGACGATTGTCCGCCTGCATGACGTTGCCGAGGTTGTAGTAGTACATCGCGTCCGGCCTGATCTCGATCGCCGCCATGATCAGGTCGGATGCCTCCTGATAGCGCCCGTACCGATGGCCGATCAGGCCGAGCAGGTGAAGCGCGTCCGCGTGCCGGGGATCGGTGTCGAGGATCTGCCGGTACAGCGTCTCGGCCTCTTCCAGCCGGTCGGCCTGATGGTGTGCCAGCGCCTGTTCGATCGTGGCGGCGGCGGGGGAGGTGGGCATCATGAGCTATGTCGTCCTGGTAGCCAATACGGATTCGAATCGCGGCCGGCTCCGCTGCGTCGGCGCACGCCTTCGCCCGCGGACGCACGCACCGACGGTCTCCGACGTGTCCGAATTCTCCTCGCGCACGCCGCGTTCCAATCTGGCGAGCAAGTGCTGGAATTGGTCGCTATTCCCGCTACTGCGAGCCGCACCCGCGGGTGCCCCGAATTCGCGCCGGACAGCCGCGAATCCATCGAAATGCGGGGTGAAACCACCCGCTAATCCGACATTCGATCCTGGCGGCGCTCGCTAGACTTGATCGCAGAAAGATGTCCGACCTGCGACGCTCGGACGGCTGCGCATTCCGATGCCGCCGCGCCGACGCGCGCTCGTCCGGTCACACCCTTTGTGCCTGGAGCCCTGTGTATGCACGAATCAGCGATCATCACCAACGCAGATGGCGATCAGCTCGCGGCGCGCCGCGAACTGTTCGACCTGATGCAGACCTACCCCGCGACGCGCGAGGAACTGGAACGGTCGCTCGGCCTGTTCGTGCGCGGCTCGCTCCTCGCACGCATTCTCGCGACCTTCGAGATCTATCAAAAAATCGTGCCGCTGCCGGGCGCGATCCTCGATCTCGGCACGTGGCGCGGACAGACCGCCGTGCTGTGCGAGAACTTCCGCGCGATTCTCGAGCCGCTGAACTTCCAGCGCCGCATCCACGCATTCGATACGTTCACGGGCTACACGGGCTTCGCCGAGCACGACACGCGCGACCGCAAGCTGTTCTCCGACGGCACGTACTCGCTGTCCGGCGAGTACGCCGACCTGCTGCGCAAGCTGCTGAACCTGCACGAGCGCAGCAACGCGATGGGGCACGTGCATGACAAGCACCACGTGTGGGAAGGCGATTGCCGCGACACGCTGGCGGCGTTCGACGAAGCGCATCCCGGCGAGATGGTCGCGCTCGCGTGGTTCGACCTGAACGTGATCGAGCCGACCCGGCACGCGTTCGACGCGGTGATGGAGCGGCTGGTGCCCGGCGGCGTCGTCGCGTTCTGGCAGCTTACCCGCGGCGGCCAGCTGCCCGCGGAAGGTATCCATTACCTGCGCGACCTGCTCGGCAACCGTCCGCACCAGATCCACAAGGCAGCGGCCTATCCGTCGCTCTGCTACCTGTCATTCCCCGAAGGCGGGGGCGCACGCAAATGAAGATCGCGATCCTCGGCAACGGCATTCTTGGCCTGATGACGGCCCGCGCATGGCAGCAGGCCGACCCGGGCGTCGAGCTCGTGATCGTCGGCCACGCGCATCGGCCCGGCTCGGCCACGCGCGCCGCGGCGGCGATGCTCAATTCGTTCACCGAACTGGAAGGCGATTCGCTCGGCACGCCGATCGACCGCTTCAAGTTCGAACTGAGCCGCGGTGCGACGGCAGCCTGGCCCGCCGTATTCGCCGAAATCTGCACGCCGGAGCGCGCGATCGCGTACGGCTTCGGCACTTTCGTGCTGAACAACGCGGCGACCGACGCACTCGACGACGAGAACTTCGCGGCCATGCAGCGGTTCTGCCGCGAATTCGAGGAGCCCTGCGAGGCGGTCGATCCGTCAGGCATCCCGAACTATCATCCGGACCCGCGCTATCGCGCGCTGAAGGCGGTCTTCCTGAAGCGCGAGGGCTGGGTCAATCCGAAACAGTTTCTCGACGCGCTGACCGAGTCGGTCGCGCGAGCCGGCAACGTGCGCTTCATCGACGCCGAGGTCGAGCGGCTCGAGACCGCGGCCGGACGCGTCACCGGGGCGCGCCTGTCCGATGGTGGCGTGCTCGGCGCGGACCGCTTCATCCTCTGCAACGGCGCCAACGTGACGCGCGTGCTGCAGGCGAGCCTGCCCGAGTTGCCGGTGCAGCGGATGTTCTATGGCATCGGCATGTCGATCGAACTGCAGAGCGCGGAGAACGTGCACACGCACTGCGTGCGCACGACCAACCGCGGCCTCGCGTGCGGCGTGTATTCGGCGCCGTACGGGCCCGACCGGACCCTCGTCGGCGCCAGCAACTACATCAGCCCGGTGCCGCACGAGCACGGCCACGCCGGCAGCGCGTACACGCTGCTCAAGTCGGCGATGGACCAGATCAACACCCGCTTCTCGCGCGCGAACCTGGTCAACGTCAACGTCGGCTGGCGGCCGACGACGTCCGACCTGTATCCGCTGTTCGGCGAAACCAGCGTGCGCGACCTGTGGATTCTCGGCGGCACCAAGCGCGACGGCTTCCACCTGTCGCCGGTACTGTGCCGCGATCTCGTCGCGGCGATGCGCGGCGAGCCGATCGATCCGCGCTACGCGGAACTGGCGCCCGAACGCCCGCTGATCCGCAACATGACGCGCGAGGCCGCGATCGCGAAGACGGTGCGCCATCAGATCAATGCCGCGTACCAGCACGACTTCGTGCCGGCGCGCAACCGCATGGTCGACCAGCTCCGGAACGCGATGCGCGCGGACCTGGAGGCGCTGCACGACAAGCTGGGCGCAACGGACTGGGGCATTCCGCCCGAGCTCGTCGACATGTACCGGTACGGCCACATTCCGGCATGAGCGGTGCGACCATGAACCGCGACGCGAAGCGGGTGGCGATCGTCCAGTCCAACTACATTCCGTGGAAGGGCTACTTCGACCTGATCGCCGCCAGCGACGAGTTCATCCTCTACGACGACGCGCAGTACACGCGCCGCGACTGGCGCAACCGCAACCAGATCAAGACGCCGCAGGGCGTGCAATGGCTGAGCGTGCCGGTGAAGGTGAAGGGCAAGTATCACCAGTCGATCCGCGAAACCGAGATCGACGGCGCCGACTGGGCGCCGCTGCACTGGAAGGCCCTGCAGCAGAACTACGCGCGCGCGCCGCACTTCGCGCGCTATGCGGACGAGCTCGAGGCACTCTACACCGGCCGCACCTACGGGATGCTGAGCGAGCTGAATGTCGCGATGCTGACGTGGGTCCTCCGGCAACTGGAGATCGGCACGCGCGTGTCGTCGACGTCGGACTATGCGCTGCACGGCGACCGCACCGAGAAGCTGCTGAACCTGTGCGTGCAGGCGGGCGCGACCGAGTACCTGTCCGGCCCGGCCGCGCGCAGCTACCTCGACGAGAACCTGTTCGCCGATGCCGGCATCGCGGTGCGCTGGTTCGACTATCCGGCCTATCCCGAGTATCCGCAGCAGTGGGGCGATTTCGTCCACGGCGTGACGGTGCTCGACGTGCTGTTCAACTGCGGTCCCGAAGCGCGCCGGTACGCGCTGACCTCGAAAGATTGAGGTGATGTCCATGAGCGAATCCCGGCATGCGAGCCTGCTGGAAGAAGTGGCCGCGTACTACAGCGCGCGGCTGGCGGAGCACGGCGCGACCGCGCGCGGCGTCGACTGGAACGGCGAATCCGGCCAGTTCCTGCGCTTCGAACAACTGACCAGAATCCTGCCCGCGTCCGGCGGACACTCGGTGAACGATATCGGCTGCGGCTACGGCGCGCTGGTCGATTTCCTGAAGGCGCGCGCGCTGCCGGACGGCTTCGCGTATGCCGGCTACGACATCTCGTCCGACATGGTCGACGCCGCGCGGCAGCGCTACCGCGACGACGCGAACGTCACGTTTCATGTCGGCGCGGTGCCGCAGGCCGCGTCGGACTACGGGATCGCATCCGGCATCTTCAACGTCAGGCGCGGTCACGGCGACGACGCGTGGCTCGACTACATCCACGCGACGCTCGACACGCTGCACGCGACGAGCCGGCTGGGCTTCGCGTTCAACTGCCTGACGTCGTATTCCGATCCGCCGTTCATGCGCCCGGACCTCCTGTACTACGCGGACCCGTGCGCGCTGTTCGATCGCTGCAAGCGCCGCTATTCGCGCCACGTCGCGCTGCTGCACGACTACGGCCTGTACGAATTCACGATTCTCGTCCGCAAGGACATCTGAGCGGTGCCGCGCGCAAGCTGCGCGGCCGAACGTCCCACCCTTACCGCGGAGCCTGACCATGTTCGGCCCACCCAATCTCGACAGCATTCCGTTCGGCCGCCCGTTCGTGGTCGGCAAGGAGCTCTACTACATCGCGAAAGCGGTCGAGCAGGGCGGCCTCGCCGGCGACCAGGCGTTCACGAAGCTCTGCCACCGCTGGCTGGAAGCGCGCATCGGCTGCCAGCGCGCGCTGCTCACGCACTCGTGCACGGCCGCGCTCGAGATGGCCGCGATCCTCGCCGACGTGCAGCCCGGCGACGAAGTGATCATGCCGTCCTACACGTTCGTGTCGACCGCCAACGCGTTCGTGCTGCGCGGCGCGACGCCGGTGTTCGTCGACATTCGCCGCGACACGCTGAACCTTGACGAGACGCAGATCGCCGCCGCGATCACCAAGCGCACGCGCGCGATCGTGCCGGTGCACTACGCGGGCGTCGCATGCGACATGGACGTGATCGGGCAGCTCGCGGCGGACCATGACCTGTGGGTGATCGAGGACGCCGCTCAGGCGCTGCAGTCGACGTGGAACGGCAAGCCGCTCGGCGGCCTCGGCCACCTCGCGTGCCTCAGCTTCCACGAGACCAAGAACGTGATTTCGGGCGAAGGCGGCGCGCTGCTGGTCAACGACCCGCGCCTCGTCGAGCGCGCGGAGATCATCCGCGAGAAGGGCACCAACCGTAGTCAGTTCTTCCGCGGGCAGGTGGACAAGTACACCTGGGTCGACGTCGGCTCGTCGTTCCTGCCGGGCGAGCTGATCGCGGCGTTCCTGTACGCGCAGTTCGAGCACGCGGACGTGATCACCGCGCAGCGGCGCACGACCGTGCAGCGCTACCAGGACGCGCTGCAGCCGCTGCACGCGGACGGGCTGATCGAGCTGCCCGCGATTTCGCTCGCCGAGCGCGGCAACGGCCACATGTTCTATTTCCTCGCACGCGACCTCGCCGAACGCACCGCGCTGCTGCAGCAGATCCGCGCGGTGGGCGTGAACGCCGTGTTCCACTACGTGCCGCTGCACAGTTCGCCGGCCGGCCAGCGCTACGGGCGCTGCGGGTCCGGCATGGCGGTGACGGACCTCGTCGCCGACCGGCTCGTCCGGCTGCCGCTGTACCACGACATGACCGAAGCCGAACAGGATCGCATCCTCGACGTGGTCTTCGATTTCTACCGCACCCGATAACGATGACGATTCCCCAATCTGGCCTGGCGCACGGCGGTTCGCGCATCTTTACGCGACTCGACCACCCGTACTACATACTCGCGCCGAATTTCCGGCAAACCTCCGGCGGGATCCGCGCGATGCACTACCTGTGCCACGTGCTGAACCTGCTCGGCCACGAAGCGTACGTCTGCACGCCGGTCGTGCATCCCGACCTGCGCACGCCGCCGCTGACCAACGACATCGTACAGGCGCACGCCCGCGCGAATCGCAGCCCGATCGTCGTCTACCCGGACGTCGTCACCGGCAATCCGTTCAACGCGCGCTGCGTCGTGCGCTACCTGCTGGCCGAGCCCGGCCGCATCAACGGCGAACCGATCGCCCTGCAGCCGGACGACCTCATCTTCACGTTCGGGCCGTCGCTGGTGCCCGAAGAATGGAACGCGGACCTGCTGCGCATGCCGCTGGTCGACACGCGCATCTTCAACAGCGACGGTGTCGACGACGCCCGCCGCAACGGCACGGCCGTCTTCATCAATCGCCACCTGCGGCGCGGCGGCACGCTGCATCCGGTCACCGCCGAGTCGATCGAAATCTCGACCCGCGTGCCGGAACGTTCGGCGCACGAACTCGCGGCGCTGTTCCGACAGGTCGAGTGCTTGTACACGTACGAATGGTCCACCGCCGTGTTCGAAGCGCTGCTGTGCGGCTGCCCGGTCGTGTGCATCATGAATGACGCGTCGCTGTCGGAGCCGACCCGGTGGGTGATGGACGGCAAGGGCATCGCGTGGGGGCTCGACGAACACGAGATCGCCCATGCGAAGGCCACGGTTCACGAAGCGCGCAGCGTCTACCTGAAGGAAGAGGAGACGTTCTGGCAGCAGTTGCAGAACTTCGTCGAGCGAACCCAGGCCCACGCGGACAAGCTCGATGCGCGGGCCGTCGCGCCGGGCGCCGCCGCCCGGGAACAGGCCGCGTCCGCGCCGCGCTCGTGCATCGCGGTCGTCACCGCGGAACCGGCCGACCACGCGCGCGCCAGCCTGCGCTTCGCGCAGCCGTTCGCGCGGCTGGACCGCGAATGGGCACTGACGTTCCCTGTCACGCCAGCCGGCATCGATCCCGACGCGCTGCAGCGCGCGGACCTGATCGTGCTGCAGGGCGACACGCCGGGCCTGCTGTCCGCCGCCACGCTGGAACACCTGTTCTCGCTCGGCAAGCCGGTCGTCCTCGAGATCGACGCGCCGCTCGACACGCTGCTCGCCGACATCCCCGGCGCGGCCGACAACGCGCGCCGCAAGGCGGGCATCCGCAGCGCCGTGCAGCGCGCGCATGCGCTCGTCGTGCCGTCGGAAACGCTGGTGCGGGAATACCGTCACGTCAACGCATCGGTCCACGTGCTGCCGACCGGCGTCGATCTCGAGCGTCTGCACCGCGCGGCGCCCGGCGCGCGTGACCACGTGAACCTCGCGGTTTCCGGCACCGGTCTCGACGGCGTGCGTCTCGAGCAGGTCCGCCTGGCGCTGGCCGAGCTACGCCGCCGATTTCCGGGGAAGCTCCGGGTGTCGTTCGTCGGCGCGGCGCTGCCGGCCGGCTGGGACGGTGAACCGGACGTCACGCTGATCGCGGAGCCTGCCCCTTACGACAGCTACGCCGACGCGCTGAAGCGCGCGGACCTCGACATCGCGCTGGTCGCGGCGCCGGTCACGTTGCGCGACGATGCGCCGCCGCGCGCATGGCTCGAATGTTCGGCGGCCGGCGCGGCCACGGTGCTCGTCGCCACGCCGGCCGAAGGCTGCCCGGTTGTCCACGGCCGCACAGGCTGGCTCGTCGCCGACACCGCCGACGCGTGGGTCGACGCGATCGCGCACCTGATCGAGCATCCGCACACCCGCTCGCAACTCGCCGCGGCCGCGCAGGATGCAATCCGCGCGCAGCACGACATCGGCCGCAACGCCGCGCGCCACGGTGCGCTGTATGCGCGGCTGCTGGCGGAGAACCGCACGCTGGCGCCCGTCGCCGCGACCGCGGACGCCGCACCGCGCCGCAAGCGCCTGATCGTGTATTCGATCGATCCGGACGCATGCGCGTCGTCGCGAATTCGCCTCACGCTGCCGTTCGGTCTGCTGAGCGACGAATGGGAACTCGTCCCGGGCATCCGGGACGGCCAGATCGACAGCAGCGTGCTGGCCACGGCCGACGCCGTCCTGCTGCATCGGCTGACGCCCGGCCTGCTGACGGGCAACGACCTGTACACGATCTTCAAGCATGAAAAGCCGGTGATCTACGAGACCGACGACCTGCTAACCGACCTGCCGGCCGCGCATCCGCTCGCCGCGCAAGGCGGGATGGCCCGCGCGGGGATCGAGCTCATGCTGCGCAACGCAGACGCCGTGATCGTATCCACGCCGTTCATCGCCAGCCGCTACCGGCTGTCGCACCCGCGCGTTCACGTGCTGCCCGACAGCGTGGACTTCGACCGGTTCTACCGCCCCGTGACGGCGCGCGACGACGACTGCGTGACGATCGGCGTCGCCGGTGCGTCGCTGCGCGCCGACAACTTCGCGCTCGTCGACGCGGCGCTGCACGCGATCTGCGCACGCCATCCCGGCAAGGTCAGGGTGAGTTTCGTCGGCGCGGACGTCCCGCCGGGCTGGGCTGGCCACCCGGCCGCCGGGTGCGAGCCCGAGCTTCACGACTACGACGCGCACGCACGACGCCTGCGGGAACGGTGCTGGGACATCGCGCTGCTGCCGCTCGCCGACCATGACTACAACGCCTGCACGAGCACGATCCAGTGGCAGGAATACGCGGCGGCCGGCATCGCGTCGATCGTCAGCGACCGGCCAGCCTATCGCTTCGCGCTGCACGACGGCTGCGACGGCCTGCTGGTCCCGGATGCGCCGCAGGCCTGGGTCGACGCGCTCGACCGGCTGATCGCGAATCCGGCGCTGCGCCGCGGGCTCGCGCGCACGGCGCAGGCGAAGGTCCGCAAGCATCACGCGCTGCAGCAGGCGCTGCCGCGCTATCGCCATGTGTATCAGCAGTGCATCGACAAAGGCGCGGTCGGCCACCCGCCCGCCCGGCCGGATGCGCCGATCGCCGGCGCGCTGATTCTGGACGCCGAAGGCGACCTCGACAAGGTCCGGCTGAGCCTGCAGGAAATCGCAAGGCGGCCGGAACAGGATCTGCTGGCGGTCGTGCTGACGACGTCGCAGGCGCCGCTTCCCGAATGGACCGACAAGGTGCGCTATCTGCACGCGCCCGCGCACGAGTACACGGCCACCGTCGAGCACCTCTGCGCACTGCCGGCGTTCGACTGGACGCTGATCGTCGAGGCGGGCGACGGACGTGCTGCGCAGGCACGAACGCCCGCCGATGCCGCGATCGCGTAGTCCGGCGCGCGCCGTGCCGCTTGCGCGATGCTGGCGGCCCGGCGCGCTGCCCCGGCAGTGCGCCCTGTGCTCAGTTGCTCGAACAGCCGCCGCAACTGCTCGAGCTGCATGAGCTCGACGAACTGCAAGAACTCGAACTGCTGTCCCCGGCGGCCAGAGCCAGCCTTTGCGCTGCAACGCCACGGCACAGTCCGCTTCGCGCCACGCGAGACGCTGACGAAACGCGTGGCAGCTCGTCTCCCCGCCGGGTTTCGAAAGGACCGGTTTGAGCTTTCGTTACAAGCAAGCCGGCGTCTTCTTTGATGCGAGTTCGTTGCCTTGCAGGTGTCGATGCACGTAGCGGGGCGGGCGGCCGTAAGAGCGAAGGCCGCCGGGGACTACCACGGGAAAACTGTCCAGATACGGACTGATATCGACGGGAAAGCAACCAATTCATGTCGAAAACGACACTAATTGATTATCCGCAGGGAGTGTGCAGTTATTCAATTCCTGTCGCTCGCAGACAGGCAATTCTTGGCGCGGAAAGACCGAAAATCCCCTGTCCAGCCCACGCCCACGCCTGCCATCCCAGCTATTCGTGTCGTGCGTGTCTACGGGCGCTTAATCGTTGCATGGTCGAGACCCAAATTCAGCCGAGGGTGCTGGAGTGTGTTGACACGACGCTCCGACCGGGAACCGAGCCTCTCCTCCGAACGCAGCCCGAGCCGTTGCGCGCAGTCGTATGCAGGGACTACGCCCGGCGTTTCAGGGGCTCGCTCTACAATCTGACGACCAACCGATGATTCATCTTTACGATTCACGCATTGAAAAAATCGAGAATGCTCGATATATGGCACTTGCCTACACGCCAAACATATGCTCATATATAAATAAAATCCAACTCAATTACAGAGCAGACTATCTATGCGCTTCGTTTCAATGTTACGCGTTCAGCAGGGTCAACCACGACTCGTCCCTGACCCATTGGAACCGCGGTTCGACCTCTCCGTATTTCTTGCAGCCTTTGAGGCAAATCATGATGGGTCTGCGGAGGACTTTCAAGCACGTAGATTCGGAGAGCTCATTGCGTGGCGGGCAAAACGTCTCTTTGACACACTTGATGACGTAGAGAAAAGGTGTCGGCGTTTTAGCTATGATGAGGTAGCAACAGCGGTGGCAATCTTTACGCATAGGCAGCAACTTACGTTGTCTACGGAATATGCAGACGCACTATCCAATGTCACTGAAATTACTCGCGATGCCTTATTCACGCTGCGAACCGCCACTGACCACTGCGGAAACTCCTATACCCCGCCAGAAATATTAGAGGCCACAATTGACAGCGTTCGACATGTTCTCCGTCACACGCATGACAGAAAAGGGTTTGGCGGAACTGGTGACAACCCAGAATCCGCAAGCATTGATGCCGTGTTACCGGTAGTTATCAGACTTGGTTACTTGTTCGAATCTCTCCGAAATCTATGGCATTCCGTTCTGTGGGGCAGCGCTCACGCCTATGTAGGGCCCAACCCGCCACACAACTATGCCATTGATAAAACAGCCTCTGCTTTGGAACTAATGGCATGCGTCGATTTGCAGAGAAGACAGGTTGTAATCGCACGCGACGTAGACGAATTCACTGATTTTGACCTTCATCATCAGCTGGGTAGACGCCAAATTCTCGCACTAAATCGAATAGGTTCAGAAGAATCGCGCCTAGTAGCCACCACAATCGATGCATTGCCTGAGGAGCAACGGCAAGTTGCGTTGGAGCTTGCAATTTTACAGGCCACACAAATCAACCTTCACGTTAAATTCTTTTTGGAAAAATCCCATCCATCATTGAAAGAACTTACTTACCAAAAAGTTCTTGACGCTTGGTATTGCATCGCACTTTTGACGACTGACGATTTTATTTACTTCAAAAGGGCATCTGAGGAAAATCGGTTGAATGATAGCCTCCCCCTTACAATTCTACCAGCCGAACAACTTTATCAAGCCTTATCTAGGGTTATAGATGTCCAACCTCAAGAGGCAAAAGCGATTGTCAACTTCCTAACATACAAGGGCGGGCGTCAGACTATCTGGACCCGGCCGCTTCTCGAAATCGGCGCCGGCCTGATACCGCTTTGGCAACCGCTTCAAAACGGCCACCTCATGAGACTTGTGGCAGATTGGGGGACGTCTGACACGGAAAGTGGTGTCAGGTTTTCCGACAAGGGGCACAAATACGAGGATGTCGTACACCTTGCGCTAGATGCACTGGCCCGTTTCGGACACCCAGCCATAGGGCGTCCGGCGATGCACTACATACCGCTTGGACCACGGCTACCCGTTCCCGAGAAGGCGGCAGACGGAAATGAGGTCGGTGATGTCGACGCCGCAATTATTTCTGGCACAACTCTTTTCATTCTCGAATGTCTAGCAATCGGATATCCAGCCGAGCCCTATGAGTTTTGGTCTGCTCACGAAGCACTTCAGGACAAGATACATCAAGTTATGAGAAAGAGAGAACATCTCGTTTCGAATCCCAGCGTTATCGCGTCATGGCTTAGGCGGATACAAGCGACAGAAACTCCCCCCAAGATTGAAAGAGTCGTGGCTCTTGTGGTGTCAAATTCATTTCTTCTAGAGGGGGAACGTACCGAAGAGCCTTACTTCGTGCACGCGGATACACTGTTCAATATTTTGCTATCTGGCAGCAGTATCTTTGGAGGGGGATTTGACGCGGAAGGAAGGGAGATAGAATTTCATGTGGACTTTCGCAGCGAGGGGGTACCCGATGCGGATGCCATCATCATGGCAGTGAAGAACCCGCCCAAGCGAGAATCGTACGGAGCTTGCGTCAAGCCGTTGGATATGGAAATCCCTCCATTTGACGAAACTGATTCGGCAGGCCGAGTACGCAGTCCGGTCGTCGAGATGCCTAGCAATACTCGAGAAATCGAAGCCCTCATCAAGCGTTGCAGTTTCGCTCAGCACACCAGGCGAGTAGTGAAGCCTGTGAAAGTGTAGTGCCCCTCACTTGACCCGGCTCAGCACGCTCGATGGGACCTTAAGCTACCTGCGGTAGACTTACGGCAATCCACACGCCCGGCACGATTTTCGTGTCGCAATCGGCGCGTCGAAAATGGGCATGCTGTACGTCTTGCTGGCGCCCACAACGCGTGCACGACCTCTGCTTGCCCTTTGTGTGTCAGTCGAAAGAGTCCCGCTTGCCACGCTGCGCGGTGGGCAGAGTCCAGACGGGATTGCCCCATACGCCCTGCACGCTTATCGCACAGGTCCGCTCCCCAGTGTAGAGGAGCTTCGCCAGTTCTCCGCGCGCCTGCAGAACGCGGAGCTGTACTGTGGAGATTTCGCCCAGGCGGTCCGGGGCACGACCGAGAACGATTTCATCTACCTCGACCCTCCGTACTACTATGGCAGCGTTCGCAACCGTGGCGAATACGGCTGGAACGCCTTTTCAGACGATGATGTCGAGCGACTGATTGACGAGGTCCGTTCGGCGGACGAGCGTGGCGTCCGGATTTTGATTTCCTACAACCAGGCGCACACGCTACGCAAGGCCCTCCCGGGCTGGCACCTGACATACGCGCCGGTACGCCGGAGCATCGCGGGGTTCTCGAAAGGTCGGAAGTCCGTACGCGAGTACCAGCTCCGCAACTACGAGTAGGTGTGGACGGATGAGCCAGCAACCTATCACGTTTGCGGTCTTGAGCGAGCCTTTGGGCGAGCAAGAGAGACAGCGTTCTTCGTAAGGCTGCACCTGTCGCGGCAGTTCGTGACTTTTTCTTGCACGAGTCCAAAAAGGGCGAGGTAGCTGCGCGTCAACGAAAGACGCTCGAGCTTTATGCTGGGGCCGACTCGATTTTCGCCATTACGGAGGGCAATCCTCGGTGGTTCATCAGTCTTGTTTCACCACTTATCAACTTTCTTGTCGAAAGTGGTGAGCGAAGAGTTCCTGGGTCCGAACAGGCGAAGGAAATTGACGCCGCGGCCGACAGGATGATTGCGCTTCTAAAGACGATTCCTGTAGAGCACACTGGCGCTCAAGGTGACGAATTGCCGCTGGACGCGCTTTTAGAGGAAATCGGCTCCCGGTTGCATGCCGAGCTTGTCGAGCAGCACTTCAGCATTGACCCAGCACAAAGTTTCATGGTGGACGAAAACGTCTCCGAGAGAACTCAGGCCCTATTGGCTTCTGCGGTAAATCGCGGGGCGGTCATGCTCGTCGATGAGTCATCTTCGAAAGCGATTGTCGGCGAGATGCTCAACGCGAACTTGCGATTGAGTTTTCTGCTCGCGGCAAAATATGGGTTGCTCCTTCGCAAAGGAAAAACTGTTCGCCTCTCGAACCTCCTACCGCGTCGTGAGCGCCAGCCTGAGAGGCAGGGGAACGGGCAAACCCAACTCTCATTTGATATGGATTGAAATGCTCACACTGACTTCGATTCGAAATGTTGAGAGCAAACCTTCGGACGACATCGACGTATTTATCGCCGCATGTGGCTACGAAGGTCGTGCCCGGGCAGCCGCCCGGGAATTTCACGAAACTGCGAAGAAGAGACTAGCCATTGGCTTCGTGTCGCAGCGTGAACTCGAATATGAGACAAACAAAGCATGGTTCGAGAGCGCAGGCTTTGATTTGATTGAGGTCGATGACGACGCATTTCGAGAAACGCTCGACCAGTATCTACGCCATCAAGCACGGGACGGCGGCATACGAAAGGTGGAAGTCGATATCTCGTGCTTCAATCGCTTCCGCTTGGCCCATCTAGTTGATGCACTGCGCGCCCTATCCAGTACCGAGGTGACCGTCACATTTCGGTATTCCATCGCTGAATTTACGCCGCCGGTGGAAGACACTGCGCCTACCGTCACAGTGGAACCCGTCATTCCACAGTTTGCTGGCTGGACAACCCGGCCGGACCGGCCGCCGGCTGCCATCGTGGGCCTTGGCTACGAGCCGAACAAGGCTATTGGAATTGTGGACCATCTGGAAATCAACAACGCCACGTGGGCCTACTATCCGCTCGGGCCAATTCCTGAGTATTACCAGCAAGTCCTAGCGGCAAACCAGTCCTTGCTCGACATCATTCAGGCTGACGGGCGGTGTCAGCCGTATGACCTAAACGAACCTGCTCAACTATTCCACGAGATGAACTCGCTCGTCGATATGTTGAAGCCACACTTCAATGCGGTGCTGATTCCATTCGGCCCGAAGCTTTTTGCCTTGGTCACGCTCCTGGTCGCCAGCTTGAATGATGATGTTGGGGTCTGGAGGGTAAGCAGCGGTTCGTTGGAGGCTCCGGTTAATCGCAAGCCGTCGGGACACATTGTGTCTGTCTCTGTAATTTTTCGCGCAGCACACTGAAAGCAATAACAAATTCGTCAGTGGATTGAGTGGCCGGCGTGCCTCTTCACCGCGCCGGCGACAAGAAGCTCATGCTCTGCGTTCAAGCTCCCCGAGCGCGGGTTGGGAGCGATATGCGCCTGACCGGTCCGGAGCGAACACTTCCGGCATGCGCTCGCCTTGTCGCACCATAGAGCCTGGAACGTGATGCCCTTGCGCTTTCCAGATGCCGACCAAATTTCTGCGTTCGCTCTCGCCCACGCTGAACCAGCAACTCGTGCATGCCGGGCAGGAGCGTGTGCGCCGCACCGCAAGGGAATTGGAAGATTTAAAGTTCGACGAGTTTCGGAAATCGTTCGACGCTATTGTCGCGAAACAGGAAAAGCCCGTGAGACGGCGAATACAGCAGGATGTTTTCGAAAGGACCGGTTTGAGCTTCCGGTACAAGCAAGCCGGCATCTTCCTTGAGCGAGTGCGTTGCCTTGCAGGCGTCGATGCAAGCAGCGAAGCGGGCGGCCGTAAGAGCGGAGGCCGTCGCAGACGACGACAGGAAAATCGTCCAGCTATGGACTGATATCTATGGCAAAACAACCAATTCGTGTCGAAAACGACATTAATTGGTTAACTCCACAGGAAGGAAACCGCTGAGAGCCTGACTAGACTTGGCGCGCCCGGCTGGGATCGAACCAGCAACCCCTGCCTTCGGAGGGCAGTACTCTATCCATTGAGCTACGGGCGCGTGAGACAGTGAAACGACCCCATATACAGGCCGTCCACGATTGGCAAGATGGCAAGGATACCCGGTTTCCCATGACGCGTCCACCTTGCCCGACGAATCGGCGTCAGAGCGCGATCCGTGCGGGTAAACACGCGCCATCGCGCCGCTCGCCGTGATGTAAACGTTCCGTCTATAATCGTCCGTGCTTCATTGGACTGCCATTTTGCCGTTGCACCGCGCTCACAATTCCTATTCACGGAGACGAGGCAAGCATGAGCGAAGCACCCCACGAATCTCCCGTCAAAACCCCCGGGCAGTTGATTGCCGTCATCATCGCGTCGTTCGCGATTCCGATCGTCCTGATCGTCCTGTTCGCCAATTACGCGAACCATGCATTCCGTTCCGGCGCCGGCACGGACGCGCTATCCGACGAGCAGGTCGCCGCCCGTATCGCGCCGATCGCGAAGGTCGACGTGAAGGACGCCAACGCACCCCGCACGTACAAGACCGGCGAGGAAGTCTACAAGGCCGTCTGCGTGACCTGTCACGGCACCGGCGCCGCCGGCGCGCCGAAATTCGGCAACAAGGACGACTGGGCGCCGCGCATCTCGCAAGGCTTCGACACGCTGCTGAAGACGGCCCTCGCGGGCAAGGGCGCGATGCCGCCGCGCGGCGGCACGAGCCCCGACGACGTCAGCGACTATGAAATCGCCCGCGCGATCGTCTACATGGCGAACAACGACGGCGCGAACTTCCCCGAACCGGCCGCGCCGGCCGCCAACGCGGCGCAACCCGCCAGCGGCGCACCCGCGTCGGGCGCCGACGCATCGAACGCGCAGGCCGCCGCGGCCATGGCCGCGATCGCCGCGATCCCGAAGGCCGGCGAAAAGCCCGCGGCCGCGCCGACCAGCGCCGACGCCGCATCGGCCGGCAAAGCGCTGTATACGCAGGTGTGCCAGGCTTGCCACGCGGCCGGCGTGCTCGGCGCGCCGAAGTTCGGCAGCAAGGAAGACTGGGCGCCGCGCCTGAAGGAATCGATGGATACGGTCTACAACTACGCGCTGCACGGCAAGGGCGCGATGCCGCCGAAGGGCGGGTCGAACGCGTCGGATGCCGACGTGAAGGCGGCCGTCGACTACATGGTCAACGCGTCGAAGTAACGCCTCACCCGGCCATCCGTAAAAGACCCCCGCGGCGCCTGCGCATCGCGGGGGTTTCGTTTTCGGGTTGCCGGTTCGCCGCGCCCTCGTGCGCGCGGCAGCGCCGCCACGTCACTTCTGCAACAACGCCTTCAGGCTGGCGAGCCGATCCTTCGGCGACATCGGCGCCTCTTCCGGCGTCGGCGGCGGCGCTTCGTCGAGCCCCATCTCGGGAATGAAGCGCGACGGTTCGCACACGACCGTCTCGCGCGCCCGCTTGCGCTTCTTGCACCAGTTCAGGTGCAGGCTGCGCTGCGCGCGGGTGATCGCGACATACATCAGCCGGCGCTCCTCCTCGATCCGCTCGTTGTCGATCGGGCCGTCGTCGTCGCTGCCGCCGCGGTGCGGCATGATGCCTTCCTCGACGCCGACCAGGAACACGTGCGGATACTCGAGCCCCTTCGACGCATGGACGGTCGACAGCCGCACGGCGTCCGGGTCCTCGTCCTTGCCCTCGAGCATCGACATCAGCGCGACGGTCTGGATCAGGCCGAGCAGGTTCTTGCCCGTATCGGCGAGCCCGTCCGCGTTGTGGAAACCTTCGGCCTCGCCGTCGACGGCCTCCGTCTCCGGCTTGGTGCCCTTGCGCTTCAGCCATTCGAGGAATTCGAGCACGTTCTGCCACTTCGACTGCGCCTGCCGCTCGTCGAACGCGTCGTACAGGTACGCCTCGTAGTGGATCGCCTCCATCATGTCGTCGAGCACGACGGTCGCCGGCTCCTTGTCCGCGCGTTCGGTCAGGCGCTGGATGAAGTCGCAGAACATCCGCAGCGGCTCGACCTGGCGCGCCGACAGCCGCGCCTCGATCCCGCCCATGTACACGGCCTCGAACAGCGACACCTTCGCCTGCCCCGCGAACGAGCCGAGCGCCTCGAGCGTCGTGTTGCCGATGCCGCGGCGCGGCGTCGTGACGGCACGGATGAACGCGGGATCGTCGTCGGCGTTCGCGATCAGGCGCAGGTACGCGCACAGATCCTTGATCTCGGCCTTGTCGAAGAACGACTGCCCGCCCGACAGCACGTACGGGATGCGCTCGCGCCGCAGCACCTGTTCGAAGATGCGCGCCTGGAAGTTGCCGCGGTACAGGATCGCGTAGTCGCGGAACTGCGCGCGCCGCTCGAACTTGTGCGCGGACAGCCGGAACACGACCGATTCGGCCTCGTGTTCCTCGTCGTTGCACGCCGTGACGGTGATCGAATCGCCCATTCCGTGCTCGGACCACAGCTTCTTCTCGAACAGCTTCGGGTTGTTCGCGATCACGTTGTTCGCGGCGGTCAGGATCCGCACCGTCGACCGGTAGTTCTGCTCGAGCTTGATCACGTGCAGCTTCGGGAAATCCTTGCCGAGCTGCGCGAGGTTCTCCAGCGTCGCGCCGCGCCAGCCGTAGATCGCCTGATCGTCGTCGCCGACCGCCGTGAACGCGGCGCGCGGGCCCGCGAGCAGCTTCAGCAGCTCGTACTGGCACGCGTTGGTGTCCTGGTATTCGTCGATCAGCAGGTAGCGCAGCTTGTTCTGCCAGCGGTCGCGCACCTGCTCGTTCTTCGCGAACAATTCGGCCGGCAGGCGGATCAGGTCGTCGAAGTCGACCGCCTGGTACGCGTGCAGCGTCGCCACGTAGTTGCGGTAGACCAGCGCGGCCTGATGCTCGTCCTCGTTGGCCGCGATCGCCATCGCCTCGTCGGGCATGATCAGGCCGTTCTTCCACAGCGAGATGATGCTCTGGATCTTGCGGATCAGCCCCTTGTCGGTCGTGCCCAGTTGCTCCTGGATCATCCCGAAGCAGTCGTCCGAATCCATGATCGAGAACTGCGGCTTCAGGCCGACGTGCTCGGCCTCCTGGCGCAGGATCTGCACGCCGAGCGAGTGGAACGTGCAGACGGTGAGCTGGTTGACGGGCACCTTGCGGCCTTCCTTGCCCGGCGTGGTGAGCGTCTTGCCTTCCAGCAGCTTCGACACGCGCTCGCGCATTTCGGCGGCCGCCTTGTTCGTGAACGTGACGGCGGCGATGTGGCGCGGCTCGAAGCCTTTCGCCTCGATCAGGTGCGCGATCTTCTGCGTGATCACGCGGGTCTTGCCGCTGCCCGCGCCGGCGAGCACGAGACAGGGACCGTCGAGATAGCGCACCGCTTCGTTCTGAGCGGGATTGAGGCCTGCTGACATGATGGCGGATGGTGTTGCGGGTTGACGGCGGAACGCCGGGAGGATGCCGTGCGCGGCAGGCTGGCGAAGCAGGCGGACACGCAGGCAGGACGCGCATGTTAACACGTCGGCGGCGCGTATTTCGGGCGCACCGCCGGACGGGGGCGCGCGGGCTCGCCGGGCGGGCGCCCCCTGTCCGTTCGGCGTGGTCGTGGCTGGCCGCTCGGCCAATCGGGCCCTGTCGGCGCCGTGATCGGACACAATAGGCCCTTCTCCCGCGCCACCTCGCGCCGCGCCGCTTCGACTCACTTGAACCCTCACCGGATCGACCTCATGGGATACCCGTTCGCCACCGCCGCCCTCGGCCCGCTGCTGTTCGCACAGGGGCGCTACGTGCGCCGCGTCACGCCGCGGCTGCCCGAGGCGGCCGGCCCGCGCAGCGGCGTGGCGGGCGACGGCCCGCCGCTGCGCGTGCTGGTGGTCGGCGATTCGGCCGCTGCGGGCGTCGGCGTCGCGACGCAGCACGATGCGCTCGCCGGGCAACTGGCGAACGCGCTGGCGGCCACGCACCGCGTGAGCTGGAAACTGCTCGCGCGCACCGGCCTGACCACGCGGGAGCTGGTCGACTGGCTCGCCACCGAACCGGCCGAGCCGTTCCACGTGGCGGTCACGTCGCTCGGCGTCAACGACGTGACGGGCGGCGTGCCGCCCGCACGCTGGGTCGCGCAGCAGGCCGAGCTGGTCCAGCTGCTCGGCACGCGCTTCCAGGTCGGGCACGCGATCCTGTCGGCGGTGCCGCCGATGGAGCGCTTCCCGGCGCTGCCGCAGCCGCTCGCGTGGTATCTCGGGCGGCGCGCGCGGCGGCTCAACGCGGCGCTCGCGGCTTGGGCCGGCGCGCAGCCGCACTGCACGTTCCTGCGGGTCGACCTGCCGCTCGAACGCCATCTGATGGCCGCCGACGGCTTCCATCCCGGCGCATCCGCGTGCGCGGTGTGGGCCGCGCAGGTCGCGGCCGCCATGCGCCAACGGGTGGGCGGATGATGTGGCACGCGATGAGGCCGCTGGCGGCTCGGAGCGCCGAGCAGCGCCGCGCCGAGCCCGAGCCCGAGCCCGAGCCCGAGCCCGGGTCCGGGTCCGGGTCCGCGTCCGGGTCCGCGTCCGCGTCCGAGCCGAGCCGAGCCCGGAGCCCGGAGCCCGGAGCCCGGAGCCCGGAGCCCGGAGCCCGGAGCCTGGAGCCTGGAGCCTGGAGCCTGGAGCCTGGAGCCCGGAGCCCGGAGCTGGAAGCTGGAAGCTGGGAGCTGGAGGCGGGCAGTCGAGAGCCGGACCCGGTCAACCGTACCGCACTGCGCCCCGTCCCGCGCAAAATGCCGGCATTCCTTGCGCAAGCGCCGCTCCGCCTCGCGCGTTTCGCCCGACACGTCTGTGCAAGCGACGCCGCCATGCCAAAATAGCCGGTCGTCTTCGCGCCGCTCCGGCGCGCCATCCTTTAGTTTCCTTCGCAGCCAGGAATTGCCATGTCGTCATTGCTCAGGATTGGTTTGATGGGTTTCGGTTTCGCCGGCGCGACGTTTCACGCGCCCGTGATCGCCACGAGCGGCCGCACTGAAGTCGCGGCGATCGCGACGGGTCAGCCCGATCGCGCGCACGCCGCGTATCCGGGCGCGCGCATCGTCCCCGACCTCGACGCGCTGCTCGGCCTCGACGACATCGAATGCGTGGTGATCGCCACGCCGAACGACACCCACTTCACGCTCGCGCGCCAGGTGCTAGAAGCCGGCCGCCACGTGGTCGTCGACAAGCCCGTGACGCTCACCGCCGACGAGGCGCTCGCGCTCGCGCGGCTCGCTAACGCGCGCAGCCGGCTGTTCGCGCCGTTCCACAACCGCCGCTGGGACGGCGATTTCCTCACCGTGCGCCGCATCGTCGAATCGGGCGAACTCGGCCGCCTCACCTACTTTGCATCGCACTTCGACCGCTTCCGGCCGACGCCACGCACGCGCTGGCGCGAGGAACCGGCCCGCGGCGGCGGCCTGCTGCTCGACCTCGGCCCGCACCTGATCGACCAGGCGCTCGCGCTGTTCGGCACGCCGGAAACGGTGAGCGCCACCGTCAAGACGCGCCGCGACAACGGCACGGCGCCCGATTTCGTGCACCTGCTGCTCGGCTATCCGGACAAGGACGTCGCGCTGCATGCGAGCGCGCTGTCGGCGATCGAGCCCGCGCGCTTCACGCTGCACGGCACGCGCGGCAGCTACCAGAAATTCGGGCTCGACACGCAGGAAGACCAGCTCAAGGCCGGCCTCACCGCGGACGACGTCGAATTCGGCGGCGGCAATCCGCCCGGCCTGCTGCGCGTGCTCGACGGCGAGGTCGAGGTCGAGCGTCCGGTGCCGACGCTCGACGGCCAGTACGCGGAGTTCTACCGCGCGCTCGCCGCGTCGATCCGCGACGGCGCACCCTTCCCCGTCACCGCGCAGGACGCGGTCGACGTGATGACGATCATCGAGCTCGCCGCGCAGAGCGAACACGACGGCCGCCGGCTGCCGTTCGTGCGCCGCATCGTCTGACGGGCGCCGGCCGGGGCGGCACCGGCCCGGCCGCCCATCGCGCCACGCCGCCACGCGCCGGCGGCGGCGCTGCCGTCTGCCGCCGCCCCGCCCCGTCGGCACGGCCGGAACATTCCGTTACAAATGGTGCGGGAACGAAAGTCAGCGGTCGTCCGGTCTGACGCGTTTCTCAAAAAGTCGATTCGACACCTATCCGTCAGGAGAATGTGATGCAACGGTTGATTCGCGCAGCGGCATGCTGCGTCCTGGTTTCCTCGCTCGCGGCGTGTATCGTGCAGCCGCAGCGGCCGGCCCGGCAGGCGCCGCCGCCGCCGCGACCGAATCCGCAGGTCGTCGCGAACGACCGCATGCAGGAGGTCCAGGGCCGGATCGATAACCTGCATCGCCGCATCGACGCGCGCGTGAACGGCGGCTACTACCCGCCGCCTTACGGCGCGCAGCTTCACCACCGCCTCGACGTGATCCGCCAGGAAGCCAACGACATGTCGGCCCAGCACAACGGCGGCCTGTCCGGCGACGAGCAGCGCGTGCTGAACCAGGAACTCGACACGGCCGCGCGCGCGATCGGCGAATAACGCGCCGGCGCCTGCCGGAGCAAAGAAAAGCGGCGGCGCCCGTTGCCGCCGCTTGTCGCGAAGCGACATTCTTTTGCTCAAATTGACAACGCCCACCCGCTCGCGTACAGTCGCCCGCACGCGTCGGGAGAGCGTGTGACCGGGTGTTCCGACACCGGTTGCGCCGCCGAAGGGGCACACCCGCAAACTCTCAGGCAAAAGGACCGACCGCGTCGGGGAATCGCGTCCGCGCACTGCGCGGGCCATACGCTCCCCGCACTCTGGAGAGCGGCAGTAGCCCGCAGCGCATCGGCTGCGCGGGCAAGCTGCCCACCGAAGGGGCGCGCGTTCGCCGGGCTTGGCCCGCAGCGCAATCTCTCAGGTATCGAGGACAGAGGGGCATGTACCGGATCGCTCGAGGCCATCGGCCGCGGCGGTCGGCACATGGCCGTTCTGATCCGCGCGCAAGCGCCTTGCCTGAGGCCTCGATGACTGCACTGAATCACACCCCGCTCAACGCCGCGCACCGCGCGCTCAACGCCCGCATGGTCGACTTCGGCGGCTGGGACATGCCCGTCAACTACGGCTCGCAGATCGAAGAACACGCGGCCGTGCGCACCGACGCCGGCATGTTCGACGTGTCGCACATGTGCGTCGTCGATTTCACCGGCAGCCGCGTGCGCGCGTTCTTCGAGCATGCGATCGCGAACAACGTCGGCAAGCTCAAGACGCCCGGCAAGGCGCTCTACTCGTGCCTGCTCAACCCGCAGGGCGGCGTCATCGACGATCTGATCGTCTATTATTTCACCGAAGAATTCTTCCGCGTGGTCGTCAACGCCGGCACCGCCGAGAAGGACATCGCGTGGTTCAACCAGCTGAACGAGCAAGGCGGCTACGGCCTGACGATCGCGCCGCGCCGCGATTTCGCGATCATCGCCGTCCAGGGTCCGAACGCCCGTGAAAAGGTCTGGGCGACGGTGCCCGCCGCCCGCGCGGCCACCAGCGAGCTCAAGCCGTTCAACGCCGCGCAGGTTGCCGGCACGCCGTTCGGCGATCTCACCGTCGCGCGCACCGGCTACACCGGCGAGGACGGCTTCGAGGTGATCGTCCCGGCCGTGCACGTCGAAGCGCTGTGGCATGCGCTGCAGCAAAACGGCGTGCGCCCGTGCGGGCTCGGCGCGCGCGACACGCTGCGCCTCGAGGCCGGCATGAACCTGTACGGCCAGGACATGGACGACACCGTGTCCCCGCTCGACGCGGGCCTCGCGTGGACGGTCGACCTCACCGCGCCGCGCGACTTCGTCGGCCGCGCCGCACTCGAAGCCAACGGCACGCGCGCCGCGTTCGTCGGCCTGATCCTGCAGAAGGAAAACGGCAAGGCGGGCGGCGTGCTGCGCGCGCACCAGAAGGTCGTCACGTCGCATGGCGAAGGCGAGATCACGAGCGGCACGTTCTCGCCTTCGATGCAGGAATCGATCGCGTTCGCGCGCGTGCCGGCAGCCGTCCAGATCGGCGACACCGTCCAGGTGCAAATTCGAGACAAGCATCTTCCCGCACGCGTGGTAAAACTGCCGTTCGTGCGCAACGGCAAGGTCCTCGCTGCGTAACGACCGAGAAGCGGCCCGGCAGGCCGCCTCCCGGCAAGCCGGGAGATGGCGCCCGGCGCAACCCCATCCGGCGCACCATGGCGGCGCGCCAGCAGAACGAACAAACCCTTTTATCCAGGAGCATCCGATGAGCAACGTCCCGGCCGATCTGAAGTACACCGACGAACACGAGTGGATCCGCACCGAGGCGGACGGCACGCTGACGGTCGGCATCACCGATCACGCGCAGAGCACGCTCGGCGACATCGTCTTCCTCGAGCTGCCCGAAGTCGGCAAGTCGGTGAGCGCGGGCGACGCCGTCGGCGTCGTCGAATCGGTGAAGGCGGCATCCGACATCTACTCGCCGGTGTCCGGCGAGATCGTCGCCATCAACGAAGCCGCCACCGATGCGCCCGAAGAAGTGAACGGCGACGCGTACGGCGTGTGGCTCTTCAAGATCAAGCTCGCGGCCGGCGCATCGACCGACAAGCTGATCGACGCCGACGCCTACAGCAAGCTGATCGACTAATTTCCCTACCCGAACCGCGCGGCGCCGGCCTCGGCGCGCGCGGGACCAGAGTCACGCCATGAAGCTCGAACACCCGGACCGTCTGATGAACCGCACGCCCCTCTCGCTCGCCGCGCTCGAAACGCATGACGCGTTCGCCGAACGCCACATCGGCCCCGATGCCGCCAGCCAGCAGGCCATGCTCGACACGCTCGGCTTCGCGTCGCGCGCCGCGCTGATCGACGCCGTGATCCCGGCATCGATCCGCCGCGCCGACACGCTGCCGCTCGGCCCGTTCGCGCAGCCCAAGAGCGAGGCCGAAGCGCTCGCCGCGCTGCGTGCGCTCGCGGACAAGAACCAGGTGTTCCGCTCGTATATCGGCCAGGGCTACCACGACACGCACACGCCGGCCGTGATCCTGCGCAACGTGCTCGAAAACCCGGCGTGGTACACGGCCTACACGCCGTACCAGCCCGAAATTTCCCAGGGCCGCCTCGAGGCGCTCCTGAACTTCCAGCAGATGGTGGCCGATCTCACCGGCCTCGCGATCTCGAACGCATCGCTGCTCGACGAAGCCACCGCCGCGGCCGAAGCGATGACGCTGCTGCAGCGCACCGGCAAGCCGAAGTCGAACGTGTTCTACGTCGCCGACGACGTGCTGCCGCAAACGCTCGAAGTGATCCGCACGCGCGCGCTGCCGATCGGCATCGAGGTCAAGACGGGCCCGGCCGCCGACGCCGCGAACGCGAACGCGTTCGGCGTGCTGCTGCAGTACCCGGGCGTGAACGGCGACGTGCGCGACTACCGCGCGCTCACCGAAGCGATCCACGCGGCCGGCGGCCACGTGGTCGTCGCGGCCGACCTGCTCGCGCTGACCGTGCTGACGCCGCCCGGCGAATGGGGCGCGGACGTCGCGATCGGCAACACGCAGCGCTTCGGCGTGCCGATGGGCTTCGGCGGCCCGCACGCCGCTTACATGGCCGTACGCGACGAATTCAAGCGGCAGATGCCGGGCCGCCTCGTCGGCGTGACGGTCGACGCGCAGGGCAAGCCCGCGCTGCGCCTCGCGCTGCAGACGCGCGAACAGCACATCCGCCGCGAGAAGGCGACGTCGAACGTGTGTACCGCGCAGGCGCTGCTCGCGATCATGGCGAGCATGTACGCGGTCTACCACGGCCCGCACGGCCTGAAGACGATCGCGCTGCGCGTGAACCGCATCGCGGCGCTGCTCGCCGCCGGCGTGAAGCAGCTCGGCTTCGCGACCGTCAACGACACGTTCTTCGACACGCTGACGATCGACACCGGCACGCGCACCGCGCAGATCCACGAATTCGCGAAAGCCAAGCGCATCAACCTGCGCCGCGTGAGCGACACGCAAGTCGGCGTGTCGGTCGACGAAACGACGACGCGCGACGACCTCGCCGATCTTCTCGACGTGTTCGCGCAGGCCGCGGGCGGCACGGCACCGGCCGTCGATGCGCTGGACGCGGGCCTCGCCGGCGTCGCCGCGCTGCCGGCCGGCCTCGAGCGCACGAGCGCGTACCTGACGCACCCGGTGTTCAACCGCCACCATTCCGAAACCGAAATGCTGCGCTACCTGCGCAGCCTGTCGGACAAGGATCTCGCGCTCGACCGCTCGATGATCCCGCTCGGCTCGTGCACGATGAAGCTGAACGCGACGTCGGAAATGCTGCCCGTCACGTGGCCCGAGTTCGGCGGCATCCATCCGTTCGCGCCGGCCGAGCAGACCGTCGGCTACCGCGAGATGATCGACCAGCTCGAACAGATGCTCGTCGCGGCCACCGGCTACGCGGCCGTGTCGCTGCAACCGAACGCGGGCTCGCAGGGCGAGTACGCGGGCCTGCTGATCATCCACGCGTACCACGCGTCGCGCGGCGAAGGCCATCGCGACGTGTGCCTGATCCCGGCGTCCGCGCACGGCACGAACCCGGCGTCCGCGCACATGGCCGGCATGAAGGTCGTGGTCGTCGCGTGCGACGCGCAGGGCAACGTCGACATCGACGACCTGAAGGCGAAGGCCGAGCAGCATTCGGCGAACCTCGCGGCGATCATGATCACGTATCCGTCGACGCACGGCGTGTTCGAGCAGAACGTGCGCGAGATCTGCGAGATCGTCCACGCGCACGGCGGCCAGGTGTACGTCGACGGCGCGAACATGAACGCGATGGTCGGCCTGACCGCGCCCGGCCAGTTCGGCGGCGACGTGTCGCACCTGAACCTGCACAAGACCTTCTGCATCCCGCACGGCGGCGGCGGCCCGGGCGTCGGCCCGGTGGCGGTCGGCACGCACCTCGCGAAGTTCCTGCCGAACCAGCGCTCGACCGGCTACGCCCGCGCGGAAGACGGCATCGGCGCGGTGTCGGCCGCGCCGTACGGCTCGGCGTCGATCCTGCCGATCTCGTGGATGTACATCGCGATGATGGGCGCGAAGAACCTGACCGCCGCGACCGAAACCGCGATCCTCAACGCGAACTACATCGCGAAGCGCCTCGCGCCGCATTACCCGGTGCTGTATTCGGGCCCGGGCGGGCTGGTCGCGCACGAGTGCATTCTCGACCTGCGTCCGATCAAGGAAACGAGCGGCATCACCGTCGACGACGTCGCGAAGCGCCTGATGGACTACGGCTTCCACGCGCCGACGATGAGCTTCCCGGTGCCGGGCACGCTGATGGTCGAGCCGACCGAATCCGAATCGCAGGAAGAACTCGACCGCTTCATCGCCGCGATGATCGCGATCCGCGAGGAAATCCGCGCGGTCGAGGAAGGCCGCGCCGATCGCGAGGACAACCCGCTGCGTCACGCGCCGCACACGGCGGCCGTCGTCACCGCGAACGAATGGCCGCACGCGTACTCGCGCGAGCAGGCCGCGTACCCGGTCGCGTCGCTCGGCACGAACAAGTACTGGCCGCCGGTCGGCCGCGCGGACAACGCCTATGGCGACCGCAACCTGTTCTGCTCGTGCGTGCCGATGTCGGACTACGCATAACGCACGTCTCGCACCGGAGCGTCCGACCGTGACCACCCCGCACGCAGCCACCGGTTGCGTGCGGTTTTTACGTTCGCCGCCCGGCCAACCGTTTCACGCTTGCGCGCCAATCCGGCTAACATCACACGCGATCCAGCCAATGAAGGAGTTCCGCATGGTGCGTCCGATGTTTCCGGGCCATGGCGCAACCGCGCGGCGGCCGCGCGTGCGCGCAGGCCGCTACGTGCCGATGCTCGTCGCATCGTTGTCGCTGGCCGCCGCCGGCCTCGGCGTGTCCGGCAGTGCGCGCGCGGCAATGAATTTCTGCGCGGCGCCCGCACTGCAGGCAAGCGAGACGACGCAGGCCGAGCCGGGCGTGCAGGCGCTGATCCGCAGCGTCGACGCACGCATCGGCGAGCAGCCGAAGGCGATGGCGCGCGTGCATACCGAGGGCACGCTGCCGCATGAAGGCATCCACGACCAGAGTGAAGCCGCGCTCAAGGACATGGACCTGATGCGCGATGCGGCGCTCGCGTGGCGCGTGACGAACGCGCCGCGCTATCTGCAGCTCGTCGACCGCTTCCTGTCCGCGTGGGTCTCGACCTACCAGCCGAGCTTCAACCCGATCGACGAGACGCGCTTCGACAGCCTGATCGTCGCGTACGACATGACCGCGAGCGCGCTGCCGGTGAAAACGCGCAACGCGACGGCCGCGTTCATCGCGAAGCTCGGCGCCGGCTACGTCGCGCAGGTCGACGCGCAGAAACGCCCGCTCACCGGCATCTGGCGCAACAACTGGCAGAGCCACCGGATCAAGCTGATCGCGTTGTCCGCGTTCACGCTCGGCGACCGCAAGATGATGAACGCCGCACAGCGGCTGTTCGTCGAGCATCTCGCCGACAACATCGGCCCGGACGGCAAGACCTGGGATTTCGAGGAACGCGATGCGCTGCATTACGCGGTCTACGATCTGCAGCCGCTGGTGACGGCCGCGCTCGCCGCGCGCCGCTTCAACCGCAACTGGCTGCGCGAGCGCGGCGCGAACGGCGCGACGCTCGCGGCCGCGCTCGACTGGCTCGTGCCGTACGCGCTCGGCGAGAAAACCCACGAGGAATTCGTGAATTCGCCGGTGCCGTTCGACGCGAAGCGCCGCGAGGCCGGCTTGCCGGGTTATACGGGGCAGTGGGACCCGAAAAACGCCACCGAACTCTTTCATCTGGCCGTGCGGCTCGACGGGCGCTATGCCCGCGTCGCGCAGCAGCTTTCCCCAACGCCGCCCGCATGGCTCGCCGCGTGCCTGCCATTGCAGGCGCGCTAGCACCATTCTCACAGCAAGGCAGGTATCGAAATGGCAGTCAGCGTGTTTGACCTCTTCAAGATCGGCATCGGTCCGTCCAGTTCGCATACGGTCGGGCCGATGCGCGCCGCGCTGATGTTCGTCCAGGGCCTCGAGCGCGACGGGCTGCTCGACGCGACGGCTCACGTGAAGGTCGAGCTGTACGGCTCGCTCGGCGCCACCGGCAAGGGCCACGGCACCGACCGCGGCGTGATGCTCGGCTTGCTCGGCGACGCGCCCGACACCGTCGATCCCGACACGATCGACGCGCGGCTCGAAGAAGTCCGCAAGACGAAGCAACTCGCGCTGCTCGGCACGCACCCGGTGCCGTTCGTGCTGAAGGAGCACATCGCGTTCTACCGCCAGGCGCTGCCCGAACATCCGAACGGGATGAAGCTGCGCGCGAGCGATGCGAACGGCGCGGTACTGGTCGAGCGCACGTACCTGTCGGTCGGCGGCGGCTTCGTCGTGACGGCCGGCGCGCCGAACACGAAGGTGCTGAGCGCGGCCGAGCAGATGACGCACCCGTTCCGCACCGGCGCGGAGCTGCTCGCGCTGACCGCGTCGACCGGCAAGTCGATCGCGCAACTGATGTGGGAAAACGAGCGCGCGTGGCACACCGAGGAAGAAACGCGCGACGGGCTGCTGAAGATCTGGGCCGTGATGCAGTCGTGCGTGTCGCGCGGGTGCGGGATCGGCAACCCGGACGCCGACGGCAACCTGCCCGGCCCGTTCCAGGTCAAGCGCCGCGCGCCGCAGTTGTACCGCACGCTGACCGGCAGCCCCGAGCGCGCGCTGCAGGATCCGCTGTCGATGATCGACTGGATCAACCTGTACGCGATCGCGGTCAACGAGGAAAACGCGGCCGGCGGCCGCGTCGTCACCGCGCCGACCAACGGCGCGGCCGGCATCATCCCGGCCGTGCTCCACTACTACACGCGCTTCACGCCCGGCGCGAACGAACAGGGCGTGATCGACTTCCTGCTGACGGCCGCCGCGATCGGCATCCTGTACAAGCTCAACGCATCGATCTCGGGCGCGGAAGTCGGCTGCCAGGGTGAAGTGGGCGTTGCGTGCTCGATGGCGGCCGGCGCGCTCGCGGCCGTGCTCGGCGGCACGCCCCAGCAGGTCGAGAACGCGGCCGAGATCGGGATGGAGCACAACCTCGGCCTGACCTGCGACCCGGTCGGCGGGATGGTGCAGATCCCGTGCATCGAGCGCAACGCGATGGCGTCGGTCAAGGCCGTCAACGCGGCGCGCATGGCGCTGCGCGGCGACGGCTCGCACTACGTGTCGCTCGACTCGGTGATCAAGACGATGCGCGAGACGGGCGCCGACATGAAGACCAAGTACAAGGAAACGTCGCGCGGCGGGCTGGCGGTGAATATCGTCGAGTGCTGATGCGGGACCCGGCGGCAATGCGAGGCCCGTCGGCCGACGTATTGCCGCCGGGCTCGACACCCGGCACTAATCGTTCAGCCAGTTCTCCACGCGCAATCCCGGATAGCTGACGAAATCCCGCTCGTTGTTGGTCACCAGGACGACATCGAGCGACACCGCATGCGCGGCGATCAATTTGTCGAGGTGATCCTTCTTCCGTTCGCGGGTGGCCTCGCGGATCGGACCATACGCTTGCGCGGCCGGGGCGTCGAAAGGCGCGACGGGAATATCCTCGATCAACGCCGCGAGATTGCGGCGCTCGCGGGCAGGGCTCGTGCATGCGGTCACGCCGTACTCGAGCTCCGCATAAGTGACCGCCGACATGACGACGTCGCCCGTGTAGCACTGCGCAAATCGTCTCGCGACCTGCTCCGGCTGATTTTTCATCAGATAGATGCACATGTTGGTGTCGAGCATGAAGCGCGGCATCACAAGCCCTCGCGTTCGGCCTGTTCATGGTCGCCACGCCCTTCGGTCATGAAGTCCGGCCCGAATTTCGCGAATTTCTCGAGTACGTTGGTCAGAGGCCGCCGCATCGGCCGAATGCGGATTTCGTCACCGACCCGCTCGATTTCCAGTTCGATATCGCTGCGTTCATAGGCAAGGTCCGCAGGAATACGCACGGCCTGCGAGTTGCCGTTTCTGAATACCCTCGTGGTATGCATGTCGATCTCCGCCCGGATGTACATTGTATGTACATTATCCGATGCGGGCCGAGATGTAAATCCATGTGTGTACATAACAGGTGTTCCTTCGGCTGACGAGCCGGCAGTGAATACGCGCGTCACGGCCATTGCCGTCGCGCATGCAGCACGCGGAGGATCTCCACGATGCCCTCGGCCGGCCGGATGCGATACACGAGCACATCGTTCGGCGCGACCACCAGCTCACGCGTGCCGGCCACCCGCCCTCGCCGATACAACTTGGCATGGGCCGGTAACGCCGCCGCCCTTTCTTCCAGCAGTTCGTCGAGTTCGAGGGCGGCCAGCGGGTCGTCCTCGGCGATGGCGTCCATGATCGCGGCGCGATCCTCGTACGCCTTCGGATTCCAGTGCAACGCAAGGGTCAAGAAGCATCCCCGCGCTTGCCGGCAAGCCGGTCACGCAGCGCCGCACGTCGCGACGCGAAGTCGGCGCTGACTTCGGCATCCGGAATCGACGCACGCGGGTCGTCCAGCGCCTGCTGCACCTGCTCGCGAAACCAGCGATCGTGGGCCGCCGCCTCGTGTGCCGCCTTCAGCGCCGCCGCGCGATCGGGCCGGGTCGCCCGGCCGGCCGCATCCGGGTCGAATGCCGACGCGTCCACATCGAATCGGCTGATACCGATATCGCGCAGAAAGCCGACCAGCGTTTCAAAACGGCGAAACACCCGCACGTCGCCGCGCTTGGCCGACAGGAAACGTTCGTGTGCGCCGCACCGGGCCGAGAACGCCCAACCGTTGCCGCAACCGACCACGCGGGCCGCACGCACCGCGCCGGCTGCGACCAGCTCCGTCAGCGTCTTTTGATCAATCGTTTCGGTCGTCATGGCGATTCTCGCCCCTTTCTCCACGCATTCGCTGAAATTTTACTATTGAGTGGCATCCCAATTTATTGTTAGTTGGGATGCCCCGCTCCAGATCGAGACAAGCGTCAGCCCGCCATCCATAGCACTCACTTTCCGCCGTCGCGCCAGTCTGCACAAGCTGGCCGGTCGGCCAACCGAAGCCGGTGCGCGCTCGCCGAACCGCCCAGCGTTCCGACACTTTTCATCGTCCGCCGTACCGGCGCGCCGCCAACCGGCGTAAGCTGTACGTCCCGCTACCCAGGGAGACGGCAGCCCATGTCGCATTCCAAGGATCTCGAGCCGCGCGCCACCACCGGTGCGCGCTTGCTCGTCGATGCGTTGCTCGCCAATCACGTCGAACGCGTGTTCTGCGTGCCGGGCGAGAGCTTCCTCGCCGTGCTCGATGCGCTGGCGGACGACACCGCCCGCATCCAGACGGTCGTCTGCCGCCACGAGGCGGCCGCCGCGAACATGGCCGAGGCGGTCGGCAAGCTGACCGGCCGCCCCGGCGTCGCATTCGTCACGCGCGGGCCCGGCGCGACCCATGCGTCGATCGGCGTGCACACCGCGTTCCAGGATTCGACGCCGATGATCCTGTTCGTCGGCCAGTGCGCACGCGAGCACCTCGACCGCGAAGCCTTCCAGGAAATCGACTACCGCCGGATGTTCGGCCAGATGGCCAAATGGGTCGCGCAGATCGACGATCCGCGCCGCATTCCCGAATACCTGAGCCACGCGTTCCACGTCGCGACGTCCGGCCGGCCCGGCCCGGTCGTGCTCGCGCTGCCGGAGGACGTGCTGTCCGACGCGTGCGCGCCGCAGCCCGTCGCGCCAGCCGCGAAACGCATCGCGGCCGCGCCGTCGGCCGCGCAGATCGACGAGTTGCGCGAGCGGCTCGCGCGCGCGGAACGGCCGTTCGCGATCGTCGGCGGCAGCGGCTGGACGCCGGACGCCTGCGCGAACCTGCGCACCTTCGTCGAACGCTGGCAACTGCCGGTCGCGTGCGCGTTCCGCTTTCAGGACACGATCGACAACGCGCACCCGAACTACGCGGGCGACGTCGGGCTCGGAATCAACCCGGCGCTCGCGAAACGCATCCGCGACGCCGACCTGCTGCTCGTGATCGGGCCGCGCCTCGGCGAAGCGACGACCGGCGGCTACACGCTGCTCGACATCCCGAAGACGCGCCAGACGCTGGTCCACGTGCACCAGGGCGCGGACGAACTCGGCCGCGTGTACGCCGCCGACCTGCCGATCGTGTCGGGCATGCCGGAGATCGCCGCGCCGCTGGCCGCGCTCGAACCGCCCGAGCGGCCCGCGTGGGCCGGTACGGCCGCCGACGCGCACCGCGCATACCGCGAATGGCATGCGCCGCTGCCGATGCCCGGCGACGTGCAGCTCGGCGACGTGATGGTGCAGTTGCGCGAGCGCCTGCCGCACGACGCGATCCTGACCAACGGCGCGGGCAACTATGCGATCTGGCTGCATCGCCACTTCGCGTACCGGCACTTCCGTTCGCAGCTCGCGCCGACGAGCGGCGCGATGGGCTACGGGCTGCCGGCCGCGCTCGCCGCGAAGTCGCTGTATCCGCAGCGCGCCGTCGTCGCGCTCGCCGGCGACGGCTGCTTCATGATGGCCGGCAACGAGCTCGCGACCGCGATGCAATACGGGCTGAACATCGTCGCGATCGTCGTCAACAACGGCCATTTCGGCACGATCCGCATGCATCAGGAGCGCAACTACCCGGGCCGCGTGCACGGCACCGGGCTCACGAACCCGGATTTCGCGGCCTATGCGCGTGCGTTCGGCGCGCATGGCGAGACGGTCGAGCGCACCGCCGATTTCGCGCCCGCGCTCGAACGCGCATTGACGTGCGGGCTGCCCGCGGTGATCGAGATCCGCATCCCGCAGGACGCGAGCACGCCGGCCGCGACACTTGAGCAAATCCGCGAGCAAGGCCGCCGCGCGCGCGGCGCATGACGGCGATGGACATGCACGCCGCACCGCCCGCCGCCGTGCTGTCGCACCACGACGCACTGGCCTGCCCCGGCACGCTGCTCTCGCCCGACGGCACGCTCGTCGCGCCGTACGATCTCGAGCATGGCGACGAGCGCGCCGACGGCTACGTGCCTGCCGCATCCGCACTCGGCCTGCTGCACGCCGCGCACCGGCCGTTCCGGCTCGATTACGGCGACGCGCGGCACGTGCACGTGATCAACGGGATGGGCGTCGCGCTCGGCGATTCGGTGATCGGGCTGACGGCCGTCGCCGCGCTGCGTGCGGCCCATCCGGGCCTGCGCTTCACGCTGTACCGGCCCGCGCGCGCACCGCGCTATGTCGAGGCGCTGTATGCGCTCGCGGCCGACGTCGTCGCGCCGTCGCGCGCGCTGCCGTGCCCTGCCGAAGCGCTGCCTGCCGATGCGCACCGCATCGACGTCGGCAATCACCTGTACTGGCCCGCATTCGCGCGGCTGCCGATGATCGACTTCTTCCTCGACGCGCTCGGCGTCGATCCGGCCGCCGTGCCGGCCGCCGGGAAACGCAACCGCTGGCTCGCGCGGCTGCCGCTGCCCGCGCTGCCGGCCGAATGGCGGCGGCCTTACGTGCTGTTCTGCCCGAATGCGAGCACCGCGGTGCGCAGCGTGCCGCCCGCGTTGCGCGTCGCGTTCGTGGAACGGCTCGCGCAACGTTACGGGTTGCCGGTGGTCGGCTTCGGCCCGATCGCGCATCCGGCTTACGTGGACGTGAGCCGCCACGCGACCGACACCGCGCGCTTCATCGCGTGGATCAAGGGCGCGAGCCTGCTGTTCGCGCCGGACACGGCGGCGCTGCATCTCGCCGACGGTTTCGACGTGCCGACGCTCGCGTGCTTCACGACGATCGGGCCGGCGCTGCGCGTGCGCGACTATCCGCATTGCGTGCCGGTCACGCTCGACGTGCCGGCCGAATTGCACGGGCTGCATCGCAGCGAACAGCCGGACGATCTGGCGGCGGTCGACGCCGCTTACCGTGCAATCGACTGGGACGCGCTGGCGTGGCCCGCGCCGCGCGACGCGGCGGCAGCGGCCACCTGAGCAAGTCGGCGCGTCGGCGAGCGTGGCGATCGAATCGGCAGCGGCACACGCACTGCGCCGGCACGGGCGCCGCTTCGGCTGCCCGGCTGATCCCGCCAGGCTCGCACCGGCCGCCTGAGCGAAGCCGGCGCGGCGGCGCGCGGAACGATCGAACCGGCAACAGCGCGCGCGGCACCACCACCGCCGCGAGCGCCGCGCCGGCCGCCCGGCTCACCGCGCCGAACGCGTCACGCGCGATCGCGCAGCGTCTCGGATGGCCGTTTGCCGAACAGGCGCCGGTAATCGGTCGCGAACTGGCTCAGATGCCAGAAGCCCCACGCCTCCGCGACGTCCTGCACCGAGCCGGCCGCGCGCCCGCACAGGTCGCGCCGCGCGCCGTTCAGCCGCAGCGTGCGCAGGTAGGTCGCGGGCGCCATCCCGAGCACGTCCTGGAAGCAGTATTGCAGCGTGCGCCGGCTCACGTGCAACTGTTCGCACAGCTCGGGCACGCCCACCGGGCGCGTGCGGTGCGCGAGCACGTAGTCGCGCGCCTGGTCGACGATCCAGCGGCGCGTCGACGGCGCGGCGCCGCTGCCGTCGTCGGCCGGTTGCGCGCACGCATCGAACAGCGCGGCCAGCACTTCGGCCTGCAGATCGTCGCGCTGCGCATCGGGCAGCGGGCCGGCCATCGCCACCGCGCCGTCGAGCCGGCGGCCGAGCAGCGCGCACAGATGCGCGAGCCGCGCGTCGCCGACCTGCATCACGCGCTGCGTGAACAGCCGCTCGTCGAGCGCACGGTGCTCGACTTCCTCCGCGTAGCGGCGCAGCACGTCGCCGCGCACGACGACGCCGTAGATCGAGAACTGCGCGGGCGTCACCAGTTCGAATTCGACGTTGCCGGGCCGGAACGCGAGCGCGCCGGGGCCGATGCGGCACGCATCGACGCGCGCCGAGCCGTCGCACACGAGCGGGATGCCGAACCAGTACGCATCGCCGCGCACTTCGCAGGCCTGGCGCAGCAGGTGGCTGGTCGATTCGCGGAACAGCTTCATCGTGTCGAGCGGCAGCTCGGTCAGCGTGCCGACGAAGCGGCCGGCCGCGAGCTGGTCGTAGGTCTGCCGCCAGCCGATCAGGTTGCGCGCCTGCTCGTCCGCATCGTGCGCGACGCTGACGACGGCCTGCCCGGCGAACGCGTCGTCGCCCTGCGCGCTGCGCCGCGTGTCTTCGGCGGTCGGCTCCTCCGTACACGCCACATGTCGATTCATCGTGTCCTCCCTCACCTGCGCGGAACCCTGCGTATCACGCAAGTCCCGTGCCGAACCGCACGGCCCGGCGAACCATCCGCCATTGCACGCTGTCCGGCCGATGGGCGCCATGCGGGCGCACCCGAACGCGGCATGCCGCGCACGCCGCCGGTGCGCTCCGCGCGGCCACCGCGCATGCGCGCCGCCATACGCAGGCCGGGTACCGGGCCGGCTACGGGGCCGGCCTCAGCCGCACGACCCGCGTACCGCAATTGCCGTATGCCTGCGCGATCGCCAGTTCGACGATCGCGCTGCCGGCCGCCCACGGCGCCGCGTCCGCTTCCGGCAGATCCGCGCGCAGCGTGGCGCGACCGTTGATCCGGTAGCGCAGGCCGCGCACGAAATCGACGAACAGCAATCCGACGCCGCGGCCGTCGCAGGCGGCCGCGTCGATCCGGGCGCCGTCGCCGTCATGCGCGGCGGGCAGCGCGAAGCGCAGCGTCTTCGTGTCGATGACGCGCACCACCGGCAGCAGATCGCCGTTCGCGTCGCGCCGGCTCTGCACGATGTCGCAGGTCATCGACGCACCGGCGCCCGATGCCATGCCGACGAACATGAACGGCTGCGATTCGACGAACTGCCGCACGCCGACGCTCAGCCGCGTGGTCACGGCGTCGCTCATCCGCTCGGCTTCGTCGGCGACGCCGAAGCGGTGCTGCGCATCGAGTTCGCCCGGATGGAATACCGGGTGGCGCGGAAAGGATCGGGGCGGTTCTGCCATGCTGGGAGCGGTTGCATGCATCGGCGCACCGTGCCGCCGCGAACAGGCGGCAGCCGGCGGCGTTGCCGGCGCCGGCCGTGCAGGGAAACGCAGCCGGCGCTGACTGTCGAACAAGGAAATCGAACCGGGCGACGTGCCGGGCCCGACCGGCCACGACACGTCGCCACGGCTTCGGCGATCAGAAGAACCCGAGCGCCTCGGCCTGATAGCTGACCAGCAGGCACTTCGTCTGCTGATAGTTCGACAGCGCCATCTTGTGCGTCTCGCGGCCGATGCCCGACTGCTTGTAGCCGCCGAACGCCGCATGCGCGGGATACAGGTGATAGCAGTTGGTCCACACGCGGCCGGCCTCGATCTCGCGGCCCATGCGGTACGCACGCGTGCCGTTGCGGGTCCACACACCCGCGCCGAGCCCGTAGAACGTGTCGTTCGCGAGTTCGATCGCTTCCTGCTCGTCCTTGAACGTCATCACCGACGCGACCGGCCCGAAGATCTCTTCCTGGAACACGCGCATCTTGTTGTTGCCGAGCAGCATCGTCGGCTTCACGTAGTAGCCCGTGCCGAGTTCGGCGGCCGGCGCCGTGCGCTCGCCGCCCGTCAGGCATTGCGCGCCTTCGCCGCGGCCGATGTCGATGTACGACAGGATCTTGTCGAGCTGCTGCTGCGACGCCTGCGCGCCGATCATCGTCTGCATGTCGAGCGGGTGGCCGGCCTTGATGCGCTCGACGCGCGCGACGGCCTTCTCGATGAAGCGGTCGTAGATCGATTCCTGGATCAGGATCCGCGACGGGCACGTGCACACTTCGCCCTGGTTCAGCGCGAACATCGCGAGCCCTTCGAGCGCCTTGTCGAGGAACGCGTCGTCCTGGTCGAGCACGTCGGCGAAGAAGATGTTCGGGCTCTTGCCGCCCAGTTCCACCGTCGACGGGATCAGGCTTTCGGCCGCCGCGCGCAGCACGTGCTTGCCGACCGGCGTCGAGCCCGTGAACGCGATCTTCGCGATCCGCTTGCTGGTCGCGAGCGCTTCGCCCGCTTCCTTGCCGAAGCCGTTCACGATGTTGATCGCGCCGGCCGGGAACAGGTCGCCGATCAGTTCCATCAGCACGAGCACCGATGCGGGCGTCTGCTCGGCCGGCTTCATCACCACGCAGCAGCCGGCCGCGAGCGCGGGCGCGAGCTTCCACGCGGCCATCAGCAGCGGGAAATTCCACGGGATGATCTGGCCGACCACGCCGAGCGGCTCGTGGAAGTGGTACGCGACGGTGTTGTCGTCGATTTCGGAGATACCGCCTTCCTGCGCGCGGATGCAGCCCGCGAAGTAGCGGAAGTGGTCGATCGCGAGCGGCAGGTCGGCCGCCATCGTCTCGCGCAGCGGCTTGCCGTTGTCGATCGTCTCGGCCACGGCCAGCAGCTTCAGGTTCTTTTCCATCCGGTCGGCGGCGGCGAGCAGCAGGTTCGCGCGTTCGGCAACCGACGTCTTGCCCCACTTGCGGCGCGCGGCATGCGCGGCGTCGAGCGCCAGCTCGATGTCGTCGGCGCCGGAGCGCGGCACGCGGCAGAACGGCTGGCCGTTGATCGGCGACACGTTCTCGAAATACTCGCCCTTCACGGGCGCCACCCACTTGCCGCCGATGTAGTTGTCGTATTGCTGGCGGTACGGGTATTCGACGTCGAGGCCCAGTTGTTTCAGGTCAAACGGGTTCATACATGTCTCCTGTTCATCGTGCTTGTGTGAGTACAGCGCCGGTTGGAATGCGCTGATCCCGTTTACGCAACATGCGTGCCAAACGGAACGGGAGCATGTCGATCGCGGCCGGCGCGCGTGCGCACCGTGCGGTGTTCACGCAAGCAACACGACGGGTGTACCGATTCTGAACACCGCGGTTGCGCAGCGCTGCGGCCGGTGTTCGGAATTTCCACAGTGCGCGGCTGGGCGCTGCACGCGCAGAACGCCGCGTCGCGTGGCATGTCGCTTGCGTGCTTGTTGCGGATCCACACGCCACGGCGCACGCGCCGACCGACACCATGAACGATCGCGGCCCCCTGACCGACGACGCCATCGCGTTCATCCGCGAGCAGGCTTTCCTGATCGTCGCGACCGCCGACGCGGCCGGCAACGGCGACTGTTCGTATCGCGGCCGCCAGCCGCGCGCCGACGGTTCGTTCACGCCGCTCGTCGATATCCCGGACCGCCGCACGCTGGTGCTGCCCGACTTCGCGGGCAACAACCTGCTCAACACGATCGGCAACCTGCTGGTGAATCCGGCCATCGCGTTGCTGTTCGTCGATTTCGTGCGCCAGACGACCTGGCTCGTGCAGGGCCGCGCGACGCTCGACGAGGATGCGCGACGCCACGCGGACCTGTGGCCGGATGCGCTGCGGTGTCTGGTGATCGACGTGGAATGCGCGCAGGCGCGAACGGATGCGGACTTGCCGCCGCTCGTGCTGGCGTGATGCGCGGCGGGTGACGCGCTCATCGACGGAGGACCATGCGGGTACGGCGGCTGCGTCGACCGATGTGCTGATGTGCTGATACGCCGATGCGCCGATGAGTCGATGGGCCGACCCGCCGACCCGCCGAATCACCGCGCTGCAACGCTCAACGCCCATGCGTCTCCGCACCGGCCGGCGCGACGCGGCCGCGCGCCGACGCCTCGGCATGCGCGCGGCCGTCCGCGTCGTCGCCCGCTTCGTCGGCAACCGGCCGCCCACCGAGGAACCCGAACACCACCACCGCGCACAGCACCGTGACGACGGCCAGCCCGATCAGCAGCCGGTCGAACGCGTGCGCGTAGCTCGAGATCAACGCGGCACGGCCGACACCCGGCAACGCGGCAGCCGCGCCCGCGAGATCGCCGGTCGCAAGCCGCGCGGCGGCGCGCAGCGTCGCGTCCGGCGCGCCGACAGCTCCTGCCGCCTGCACGAGGCCCGTTTGGGCGAGCGCGGCCAGCACCGCGCCGACGATCGCCAGCGCGATTCCCTCGCCGGCCACGCGCGTCGTGCTGAAAATGCCCGTCGCCATCCCCGCGCGCTCCTTCGGCACGACGCTCACCGACAGCCCGTCCATCAGCCCCCACGGCATGCCGGCGCCGACGCCGATCGCGAGCATCGGCGCGATCGCCGCCGGCCCCGCGCCGCCGCGCAGCGCGATGCCGAGCCACACGAGCCCGCCCGCCGCGACCAGCAGCCCGAGCCCCGAAATCACGCCAGCCGACAGCCAGCGCGTGAGCGTCGCCGCGACGAGCGGCACGAAGAGCATCGGCGCGGAGATCGCGAGCATCAGCCAGCCGGCGTCGATCTCGCTGAAGCCGTCGATGCCGATGAAGCGCAGCGGCAGCACGACGAGCAGCACGATGTAGCAGCAGCAGGTCGACACCGGCAGCACCTGCACGCCGACGAAGCGCGCGATGCGAAATAGCGACAGGTCGAGCATCGGCCGCGCGACGCGCGTCTCGATCGTCACGAACGCGCACGCGCCGAGCGCCGCGCCGGCCAGCAACGCGATCACGAGCGGGCTCGACCAGCCGCGCGCGGGCGCTTCGATCACGCCGAACGTGAACAGCGTCAGCGCGGCCGTGAACGCGGCCGTGCCGGGCCAGTCGAGCCCCGTTGCGTGCGGGTCGCGCGACTCGTGCATGCGCGGCAGCCCGAACGCGAGCGACAGCACGCCGGCCACCGCGCTCGTCACGAAGATCGCGCGCCAGCCGTAATGCCCGATCAGCCCGCCGGCGAGCACGGGCCCGAACGCGAGCCCGATCCCGAAGGTCGTGCCGAGCAGGCTGAACGCACGCGTGCGCGCCGCGCCGTCGAATTCCTGCGCGAGCGCGGCCGTGCCGCCGGCCAGCGCCGCGGCCGCCGCGAGCCCTTGCGCGGCGCGCAGCAAGTCAACGGCGAGCATCGACGGCGCGAACGCGAGCGCGACCGACATCAGCGTGAAGCCGCCGACGCCGATCGCGAACAGGCGCTTGCGGCCGAACTGGTCGGCCAGCGCGCCCGACGCCATCAGAAAGCTGCCGAACGCGAGCATGAACGCGTTGGTGATCCAGTTCATCGCGACCGGGCTGCCGTGCAGGTCGCGGCCGATCGCCGGCGTCGCGACCGCACCGCCGGAAAACGACAGCGGCAGCGCGACGGCGGCCATGCAGACGGCGGCCAGCACCCATGCGTGCCGGCGCGCGGCCAGGGCTGCAGCAGTAGAAACAGGGTGATCCATCATCGCTCCTCGAAAAGCCGGCGCGGATGCGCCATCAGAGCGACAGAAGATAAATCGGATTCAATTCACGAAAAACCACGCAAAGCTCCGCATATAACGGACTAAAATTCCGCAATTGACCCGCTGGCGTGCGTCGCCGCACGCCCCTCATTCGATGGAAAACCTCACCGGCATCGTCGCGTTCGTCCGCACCGCCGAAGCGCTGAGCTTCGTCGCGGCCGGCCGCACGCTCGGTATCTCGGCGTCGGCGGTCGGCAAGACGATCGCGAAGCTCGAGCAGTCGCTCGGCGTGCGCCTGTTCAACCGCACGACGCGACGCGTGACCCTCACCGACGAGGGACGGCATTTCTACGAGCGCTGCCAGCGGATCCTCGAGGATTTCCGCGACGCGGAGGCGACCGTGACGGCGTCCGCGCAGCGCCCGCGCGGCAAGCTGCGCGTGAGCCTGCCGGTGATCGGCTACCGCTTCCTGCTGCCGGTGCTGCCCGAATTCCGGCGGCGCTATCCGGACGTCGAGCTCGATCTCGATTTCAACGACCGAATGGTCGACGTGGTCGAAGGCGGCTTCGACGCGGTGATCCGCAGCGGCCCGCTGTCCGATTCGAGCCTGATGTCGCGGCGGCTCGGCCCGTTCGCGTTCGTGCTATGCGCGACGCCCGCGTATCTCGCGCAGGCCGGCACGCCGCGCACGCCGCGCGAACTCGAAGCGCACGACTGCGTGCGCTACTGCTTCCCGACCACCGGCAAGCTGCAGGACTGGGCGCTCGCGGCCGACGACGGCACGCCGCTCGCACTGCGCACCGCGATGACCTGCAACAACATGGAGGCGCTGCGCGGCGCCGTGCTCGCGGGGCTCGGCATCGGCTACATGCCCGACTTCCTCGCGCGCGACGCGCTCGAGCAGGGCGCGCTCGTCACCGTGCTCGACGCCTACCGGATCGCGCCGGGGCAGTTCTCGATCGTGTGGCCGTCGAGCCGGCAGTTGTCGCCGAAGCTGCGCGTGTTCGTCGATTTCCTGTGCGAGCGGCTGTTCAGGTAGTCGCCCCGATCCGCTCCGCCTGCGCCGGCGGCAGCAGCGCGTCGCTGTCGTCCTTCAGCCCGACGCCCGTCAGCCCGAGCCTGCGCGCATGCGTCATCAGGTAATGCAGCTTGTGCGCGGCGGCCGCGTGCGGCAGCCCTTCGGGCCGTACGTTCGAGATGCAGTTTCGCAGCGCGTCGTGACAGCCGACCTTCGGCGCCCACGTCAGGTACACGCCGAGGCTGTCCGGCGAGCTGAGCCCCGGCCGTTCGCCGATCAGCACCGCGACCACCTTCGCGCGCAGCAGCTCGCCGATCTCGTCGCCGAGCGCGACGCGCGCCTGCGTCGCGACCACCACCGGGCCGATCCGCCAGCCGTCCGCGTCGAGCCGCGGCCGCACGGCCTGCAACAGCGGCAGCGCCTGCTTCGCGGCCGCGAACGCCGACAGCCCGTCGCCGACCACGAACACGACGTCGGGCGCCTCGTCGAGCGCCGCCCCGTAGCCGGCCAGCAGCCCGCGGCTGTCGTCCGACAGCTTGCGGCCGAGATCGGGCCGGCGCAGGTAATGGTCGCGATCGGGCGCGGCGCTCTGCACGCGCAGCGTCGGCAGCAGGCCGGCCGCCTCGATCTCGCGCCGCAGCGCATCCGCGTCGAGCGGCTGGTGCACCGCGTCGCGCGCCTGCGCATGCGACAGGTTGAAGGCCAGCAGCGGCGCGGTCGGCAGGCTGTTGCCCGCACGGCCGAGCGCGATCCGCGCGTTCGTGAACGACTTCAGTTGCGCCCACGGATTCTTCTCGACGGCGTCGCTCATGCGGAAATCCCCATCCAGTCGTTCGCGCCCGCGAGCAGCGGCACGCGTGCCGACGCCGCGCGCAGCGCGCCGTGCGCGTCGGCGATCTCCATCGTCTCCAGCCATTCCTCGAATTCGGGCGCGCGGCGCAGGCCGAGCACCTCGCGCACGTAGAGCTGGTCGTGGAACGACGTGCTCTGGTAGTTCAGCATCACGTCGTCCGCGCCCGGAATCCCCATGATGAAGTTGATGCCGGCCGCGCCCAGCAGCGTCAGCAGCGTGTCCATGTCGTCCTGGTCGGCTTCCGCGTGGTTCGTGTAGCAGATGTCGCAGCCCATCGGCACGCCGAGCAGCTTGCCGCAGAAGTGATCCTCGAGCCCCGCGCGAATGATCTGCTTGCCGTCGTACAGGTATTCGGGCCCGATGAAGCCGACCACCGTGTTCACGAGGAACGGCTCGAACTTGCGCGCGACCGCATACGCGCGCACTTCGCAGGTCTGCTGGTCGACGCCGAAATGCGCGTTCGCCGACAGCGCGCTGCCCTGGCCCGTCTCGAAGTACATCAGATTGTCGCCGACCGTGCCGCGCTTCAGCGCCAACGCGGCTTCGCGCGCCTCGCCGAGCAGCGCGAGCGAGATCCCGAAGCTCGCGTTCGCCTTCTCGGTGCCCGCGATCGACTGGAACACGAGATCGACCGGCGCGCCCTTCTCGATCGCCGCGATCGTGTTGGTCACGTGCGTGAGCACGCACGACTGGGTCGGCACGCCGTAGCGTTCGCGGAAACCGTCGATCATCGCGAGCAGCTTCACGATCGCCGCGAGGCTGTCGGTGGCCGGGTTGATGCCGATCATCGCGTCGCCGCAGCCGTACATCAGCCCGTCGAGCATCGATGCGGCGATGCCCTTCACGTCGTCGGTCGGGTGGTTCGGCTGCAGCCGCACCGACATCCGGCCGGCCAGCCCGACCGTGTTGCGAAAGCGCGTGACCACGCGGCGCTTCCTCGCGGCCGCGATCAGGTCCTGGTTGCGCATCAGCTTCGACACGGCCGCGACCATCTCCGGCGTGAGGCCCGGCGCGATCCGCTCGAGCGCCGCGCCGTCGGCCGCGGGCGACAGCAGCCAGTTGCGGAAATCGCCGACGGTGAGGTGCGAGATCTCCGCGAACGCGTGCGCGTCATGATCGTCGATGATCAGGCGCGTGACCTCGTCGTCTTCATACGGGATCACCGCTTCGTTCAGGAACGCCTTCAGCGGCACGCCCGCGAGCGCGATCTTCGCGGCGACGCGCTCCTCCTCGCTCGCCGCCGCGACGCCGGCGAGCTGATCGCCGGAACGCAGCGGGCTCGCCTTCGCGAGCAGCGTCTTCAGGTCCGCGAAGCGGTACGTGCGCGGACCGATCGTCTCCGTATAGGACATCGTTCGAATCTCCTTGCCAAAAGCCGACGGCGCGCCCGTTCGACGGGGCGCGCCGGATGCCGTCAGGAACGGCCTTTCACGTTCACCGTCGTCATCCTGCTCACTCCTCCAGCAACGCGTCGCCGGGGGCGCTCGCGCGCTGCGAACGGGTCGCGAGGAAGTACGCGTAGCCGACCGCGAGGAAGCCGACGAACACCAGCGCGACCAGCCCGTTGAAATACACCATCGTACCGAGGCAGACGAGCGCCGCCAGGATCGCGAACGCCGGGAAGATCGGGTACAGCGGCGCGCGGAACGGCCGCGCCATGTTCGGCTGCGAGCGGCGCAGCTTGAACAGCGCCGCCATGCTGACGATATACATCACGATCGCCCCGAACACCGACATCGTCACGATATTCGCGGTGAGCGTCTGCCCGCCGAACTGGATCAGCTCGTCGCTGTAGATCGCGGCGATCCCGACCACGCCGCCGGCGAGGATCGCGCGATGCGGCGTCTTGAAGCGCGGATGCACCTTCCCGAGCCATTCGGGCAGATAGCCTTCGCGGGCCAGCGCGAAGATCTGGCGCGAATAGCCGAGGATGATCCCGTGAAACGACGCGACGAGCCCGAACAGCCCGAGCCACACCAGCATGTGCATCCAGCCGCTGTTCGCGCCGACGATGTACTTCATCGCCTGCGGCAGCGGGTCGTTGATGTTCGCGAGCTTGGTCCAGTCGCCCGCGCCGCCGGCGAACACCATCACGCCGATCGCGAGCGCGACGAGGGTCAGGATCCCGGCCACGTACGCGATCGGAATCGAGCGCTTCGGGTTCTTCGCTTCCTCCGCGGCCATCGCGACGCCCTCGATCGCGAGGAAGAACCAGATCGCGAACGGAATCGCCGCGAACATCCCGTGGAACGCGCCCAGGCTGAAATGGTCGGCGCCCGACCAGCCGCCCTTCGTGAAATTGCTCCACGCGAAGCCCGGCGACACGACGCCCATGAATACCAGCAGCTCGAAGATCGCGAGCAGCGTGACGACGAGTTCGAAGGTCGCCGCGATCTGCACGCCGACGATGTTCAGCGCCATGAATACGAGATACGCGCCCATCGCCGCGTGTTTGGGTTCGAGCCCCGGAAACTGCACGTGCAGGTACGCGCCGATCGCGAGCGCGATCGCGGGTGGCGCGAACACGAACTCGACGAGCGTCGCCGCGCCGGCCAGATAGCCGCCGGTCGGGCCGAACGCGCGGCGCGCATACGCGAACGGGCCGCCCGCGTGCGGGATCGACGTCGTCAGCTCGGTGAAACTGAAGATGAAGGTGGTGTACATCGCCGCGACGAACAGCGCGGTGATCACGAAACCCAGCGTGCCCGCGCTCGCCCAGCCGTAGCTCCAGCCGAAGTATTCGCCGGAAATCACGAGGCCGACCGCGATGCCCCACAGTTGCCAGGTCCCGAGCGTCTGCTGCAGCGCGGGCTGGCCGGCGGACTTGGCGCCGGCGGCGGGCCGGCCATTCGACTCTGCTTTCATCGGACTCTCTCCTCAAGGGCGCCGGGCCTGCGGGCCCGCGCGACTGAGAATCGATGCTAGAGAGTCATTAAACGACGTGTTATCGAAATTCGGCAAAGATCGCGGCTGACATTTCGCTTGCGGAAATGCTTTCGGAAACGCTCGCGGTAACGCTCGCGGTAACGCTCGCGGTAACGCTCGCGGTAACGCTCGCGGTAACGCTCGCGGTAACGCTTGCGGTAACGCCGGCCGCGCGCGTTGCCACGCCGATCCGGGCCGCGCGATGCGGGCCGGATCGGCCGTGTCGAGTGGCCTTACTGGCCGCCGCCGCGCTGGTTGAACCAGCGGTCGAGCAGCTTGCCGGCCGCTTCCCGGCCGCCGAGGCCGAACGACAGCGCAACGGCCACCGCGATCGCGCCAAGCACGAGGCCGAACGCGAGCTGGACGATTTCGTTCGCGATGCCCATCGCGCGCAGCCCCATCGCGAACACGAGGCCGAGGATCGCGAACTGCGCGATGCGCGCGAACAGCACGCTGTGCTCGCGGTCGGCCTGCTCGATCACGCGGCGCGCGAGCCCGGCGAGCCATACGCCGATCACGAGGATCACGCCGCCCATCAGCACGTGGCCGCCGAATTCGATGAACAACGTGACGACGTCGCGCACCTGCGTGAAGCCGAGCCGGTTCGCGGCCTCGACCGACGCGAACAGCATCGCGAAGAACACGATCAGCCGCGCGACCAGCACCGACGGCTGCAGGATCCCCGAGAACACGCGCTCGACGCCGAGCACGGCCGGCAGCCCGTCGACGCCGGCCGCTTCCAGCAGCTTCTGCGCGAGCGACGCGACGAAGCGCGCGAAGTAGAACGTGACCAGCACGATCACGATCGCCGCGACGATGTCCGGCACCGCGCCGAGGAACTGGTTCAGCATGTTGGTCGCGGGGATCGAGATCGCGTCGATCTTCAGCGCGTCGAGCGCGGAGATCAGCGTCGGCACGAACACGAACACGTAGACGATCGTGCCGATCAGGCTCGACACGCGCACGGGCGTCGGGCTGTCGATTCCTTGGGTGAGGCGGTCGGCGCCGGCCGCGACCAGCAGGTTCGTCACGAGGCCGCGCAGCACGCGCGCGACGACCCAGCCGACGAAGCCGATCACCGCGGCCGCGAAAAGGTTCGGCACGATCGCGAGCAGCTTGTCGACCATCCCCTGCACCGGCGACAGCAGGCCCGACAGCGCGAACGACGCGAGGATCGCCGGCAGGAACATCAGGATCACGAGCCAGAACAGCACGTCGCCGAGATAGCCGCTCATCGGCTGCATGCCGGCGCTTTCGGACAGCGTGGCGTCGACCTTGCTCGCCTTCAGCGCGCGGTTCGCGAGGCTGCGCAGCAGCGACGCGATCAGCCACGCGATCAGCGTCAGCGCCGCGCCGCCGATCAGGTTCGGCAGGTAGTTGACGATGTGCGTGACGAGCAGCGAGAACGGATTGGAGACCGCGTACAGGTTGAGCACGTTGAAGATGCCCACCGCGGTGACGAGCAGCACGAGCCAGAACAGGCCGCCGGCGATGATGCGCTCGACGCACGCGCCCTGGCCGGTGCTGTCGGTGATCCGCTGATCGACCTTCAGCGCGTTGAGCAGCCGGAGCGCGCCGGCCCGCACCGCGACGGCGATCAGCCAGCCGATCACCAGGATGCCGATCGCGCCGGCGATCTTGGGCAGGTATCCGCCTAGCGTGGCCTGCAGCGACGTGATGAAGCTGGAAGCATCCATTTCTTCTTCTCCCGAAAAACGTGGCGTTGCGATTGAACATCGACGAACTACCTGCGTACTTCGAAAAACGTGCGTTGCCGCCGGAGCAACTTACCTGAGAAAAATGACGCGCTCATCCGATTTCACCGTCTTTAACTTTAGTCATAGATCGCGGAGGGACAAGACCCCATTTCGTTGAAATAAAAAGGGGACGGAATTCGGACGGCTACGCATTTCCGCAAGATTTGTCCATTCGGCCCGTGCTACCGTGGCGTCGGTTCCAGCCCGGACACGCCGATGCCCCCAGCCGACACGAAAACCGATCCGCCCGCGTGGGCTCGCTACGCGGCCAGCGTGGCGCGTGTTCACGCGTACATCGGCGCGCATCTCGACGGCCCGCTCGACCTGAACCGGCTCGCCGAAGTCGCGTGCCTGTCGCCGTATCACTGGCAGCGCGTCTACCGCGCGCTGTACGGCGAATCGATCGTGCTGACGGTGGGGCGGATGCGGATCGTGCGGGCGTCCGAGGATCTGGTCTGCACCGCGCGGCCGCTCGACGAGATCGCGCGGCGCGCGGGCTACGGGTCGACGCACGCGTTCGCGCGGGCGTTTCGCGACGCGTACGGCGTGTTGCCGGCGGAGCATCGCCGCACGGGCACACACCGGCCGATTTATCCACTACAGCGAGGAGAGGAAGACATGTTCAAGCATGAAGTCGAGATCCGGCGTCTGCCGGAACTGCGCGGCTACGCGGTCGCGCACACCGGCGCGTACATGAAGATCGGCGACGCGTTCGGCCGGATCGGCGCGTGGGCCGGGCAGCACGGGCTGATCGGCCCGGGCGCGAAGATGATCGGGATTTTCTACGACGATCCGGACACGACGCCCGAAGCACAGTTGCGCGCGAAAGCGTGCCTGATGCCGGCCGACGGCGCGCCGGACGTCGCGCCCGTGGCGCCGGTCGAGCGTGCGACGATCGCAGGCGGCGAATACGCGGTGCTGTTGCATACGGGGCCGTATGCGGACCTGAAAACGGCCTACCAGTGGCTCTACGGCGACTGGCTGCGTCACTCGGGCCGCGAAGCCGCCGACGCGCCGCCGTTCGAGCTGTACCTCAATACGCCGATGGACGCGGCGCCGGCCGACCTGCGCACCGAGATTCATCTGCCGTTGCGCTGAGTGAAGGGTGCGTAGAGGGTGCGTCGTGGAGCCGCATCCGGACGGACCGCGACGATATTGCCGGCGCGAGCATGCCCGGGACGACATCGTGCATGCCGGTGCGCCGGCCGTCGAACGAAGCGTGCCGGCCTGTGCTCATGCGCAGCCGGCACGAACGCGCGGAAATCTTCAAGCCGCCTGCGTTCCGCAGCCGGGACAGAACCGCGCGTCGGCCGCCAGCGCCGCGTGACAGCGGCTGCAGGCCTTGCCACGTTGCGCCGCGCCGCACTGCGCGCAGAAGCGTGCATCGGCCGCGTTGAGTGCGCCGCAGCCCGCGCACGCGAGCTGGCTCAGCGCCAGATTGCCGCCCTGACCACCGTTGCCCACATCGGCCGGCGCCTGCCAGCCCCAGCCGTGGCGATCGCGGCCGCGCGCATCGTGGCCGCCGTTTCCGCCCTGGCGCGGCCCGCCATGATGCCCGCCGCCGTGACCGCCGTGACCGCTATTGCCGTGCCCGCTGCCATGGCCGCCGCCGTGGCCGCCGAGAATCCGTTTCAGAAAACTCATCGCCCGCTCCTCAACGCTTGGCCGGTGCGCCGCCGAACGCTCCGGAGGACGACAACAGCCGCAAGCCGTTGGCCACGACGATCAGGCTTGCGCCCGCGTCCGCGAAGACCGCCATCCACATCGTGCCGAGCCCCGCGACCGTGAGGCCGAGGAACACGACCTTCACACCGAGCGCGAAGCCGATGTTCTGCACCAGCACGCGGTGCGTCGCGCGCGACAGCCGCACGAACGCGGGAATCTTGCGCAGGTCGTCGTCCATCAGCGCGACGTCGGCCGTCTCGATCGCCGTGTCGGTGCCCATCGCGCCCATCGCGAAGCCGATGTCGGCGCGCGCGAGCGCCGGCGCATCGTTGATCCCGTCGCCGACCATCCCGACCGCGCCCGCGCCGGCCGCCGACAGTTCCTCGACCGCCGCGAGCTTGTCTTCCGGCAACTGGTTGCCGCGCGCGTCGTCGATGCCCGCTTGCTTGGCGATCGCCTGAGCGGTGTGCGGGTTGTCGCCCGTCAGCATCGCGGTGCGGATGCCGAGCGCATGCAGATCGGCGATCGCGGCGCGGCTCGTGTCCTTGATCGTGTCGGCCACCGCGAAGATACCGAGCACGCGCGTTTCGTCGACCAGCACGACGACGCTCTTGCCCTGCCGCTCCAGCGCGTCGAGCTTCGTCTCGAGCGCCGCCGAGCAGCGCTCGAGTTCCTCGACGAGGCGGTGGTTGCCGAGCCAGTAGCGCGCGCCGTCGATCGTGCCGCGCACGCCGCGCCCGACGATCGCTTCGAAGTCCTGCACGTCGGCGAATGCCGTCGTGCCGGCGTCGCGCGCCGCGGCGGCAATCGCCTGCGACACCGGGTGATCGGAGCGCGCCGCGAGGCTCGCGCCGAGGTGCCGCACGCGCGCCGCATCGGCATCGTCCGCATGCACGTCGAAGTCGGTCTGCACCGGCTTGCCGTGCGTGATCGTGCCGGTCTTGTCGAGCGCGAGCCACGCGAGCTTGCGCCCTTCCTCGAGATAGACGCCGCCCTTCACGAGAATTCCGCGCCGCGCCGCGGCCGCGAGCCCCGACACGATCGTCACCGGCGTCGAGATCACCAGCGCGCACGGGCACGCGATCACGAGCAGCACCAGCGCGCGGTAGATCCAGTCGTGCCACGCGCCGCCCATCACGAGCGGCGGCGCCACCGCGACCAGCAGCGCGACCGCGAACACGATCGGCGTGTAGACGCGCGCGAACTGGTCGACGAAGCGCTGCGTCGGCGCCTTCGCGCCCTGCGCTTCCTCGACCGCGTGGATGATCCGCGCGAGCGTCGAGTGGGCCGCGACGGCCGTCACGCGGTATTCGAACGAACCGGATTCGTTGATCGTGCCCGCGTACACGGCATCGCCGCTCGCCTTTTCGACGGGCAGGCTCTCGCCGGTGATCGGCGCCTGGTTGACCGTCGAACGGCCGGCAACGACTTCGCCGTCCAGCCCGATCCGCTCGCCCGGCTTCACGCGCACGACGGCGCCAAGCGCGACCTGCGCGGCCTCGATCGTGCGCCACGAACCGTCGGCCTGCTGCACGGTCGCGGTATCCGGCGCGAGCTGCATCAGCCCCTGGATCGCATTGCGCGCGCGGTCGAGCGACTTCGCCTCGATCAGCTCGGCGATCGTAAACAGCACCATCACCATCGCGGCTTCCGGCCACTGGCCGATCGCCATCGCGCCCGTCACCGCGATGCTCATCAGCGCGTTGATGTTCAGGTTGCCGTTGCGGATCGCGATCCAGCCCTTCTTGTACGTGGTGAGCCCGCACGCGAGCACCGCGGCGAGCGCGAGCGCCGCCGACAGCCACACCGGCAGCCCGGCCCAGGTCGCGCCTTCGGATGCGACCGCGGCGACGCCGGCGAGCGCCAGCGGCCACCACGGCTTCGCCGGCGGCGGCGCGGTGGGCGCCGACGGCGCATCGGCCGTCGCGGCCTCCGGCGTCATCCCGAGCGTGCGGATCGCGCCTTCGATCGCCGGCTGCGCGCCGGGCACGTGCTCGACGGTCAGCATCCGCTGCATCAGGTTGAATTCGAGCGCCGACACTTCACTCATCCCGCCGAGCTTCTTGCGGATCAGCGTTTCCTCGGTCGGGCAGTCCATCTGCATGATCCGGAACGCAGAGCGCACGTGGCCCGACGCGGTCGCCTGCGCGACCGGCAGCGGCGCGAGCGTCAGCGCGGCCGGCGCGCAGCAGTCGCCGGCCGCGTGGTCGTGGCCGTGGCCGTGGCCGTGGCCGTGGCCGACATGGTCATGCGCGGCGTGGTCGTGCGAACACGTGGCGCCATGCTCGTGCGTATCGTCACGCGCCTCGTCGCGATCGTGGTCATGACCCGCGTCGCCGTGTGCGGCGTGATCGTGCCCGTGGTCGTGGCCATGATCGCGATCGCGGTCATGGCCGTGCGCGCGCGCGCCGGCCGCCGGCACCGCATCGGCCACGGCCGCCGTCTGCGTGTCGCGCGCATCGGCGCAGCACGCATCGGCGCCGCCGGCATGACGGTGTCGTGGGTCGGGGGTGCGCTTGGCGTCGGTCATGACAACCTCCTTTGTGGCTTGACGGTGTAGAGTTAACACCCTGAAGCCACTACAAGGTCAACCCTTGCACGGGAGAAAGGCATGAAGATTGGCGAACTGGCCAAAGCGGCCCGCTGCACGCCCGAGACGATCCGTTTCTACGAGAAAGAGGGTCTGATGCCGGACGCGGAGCGCACCGATTCGAACTACCGCAACTACACCGACGTGCACGTCGAGCGGCTGCGCTTCATCCGCAACTGCCGCGCGCTCGACATGGCGCACGACGAAATCCGCGCGCTGCTGCGGCTCACCGATACGCCGGCCGACCGCTGCGATTCGATCAATTCGCTGCTCGACGATCACATCGGACACGTCGATGCGCGCCTCGCCGAACTCACGCATCTGCGCAACCAGCTCACCGAATTGCGCCGCCAGTGCGTGGGCGAGCATTCGGTCGAGGATTGCGGCATCGTGCACGGTCTCGCGACGATGGAAACCGTCGCGCCAGCCGCAAAGCGCTCGCACCTCGGCTGAAACCCTTGTCAAACCAGATAGTCTATTCGAGAATAGTTATATTATTACTAGACATACTTTAACTATTCATGTCCACGAGCCGCCCGTCCCCACTCGCGCTGGCCGTCCTTGCGACGCTCACCGAAGCGCCGATGCATCCGTACGGGATGCTGCAGCAACTGAAGGCCCGCGGGTACGACGAAGTCGTCAACGTGCGGCAGCGCACGAGCCTCTACCAGACGATCGACCGCCTGCTGCGCGACGGGCTGATCGCCGTGCACGACACCGAGCGCGACGGCGCGTTTCCGGAGCGCACCGTGTATGCGCTGACCGAAGCCGGGCACACGGCGGGGCAGGCGTGGCTGCATGCGCTGCTCGCGGAGCCCGCCCGTGAATTTCCGGCATTCGGCGCCGGTCTCGCATTCCTGCCGCTGCTCGATGCCGAGGATGCGCGCCACCAGCTCGAATTGCGTATCGCGCGTCTCGACGCCGAGCGCGAGCGGCTGGAAGCGCTGCGCGCCACCGCGCAGGCCGACCAGGTGCCGCGCCTGTTCCTGCTGCAGAACGAACATGCGCTCGTGCTCCTCAATGCGGAGCTCGACTGGGCACGCAGCGTCGTCGAACACCTGAAGATCGGCGCGCTGCGCTGGGTGGACGGTTGACGCGTCGCGCCGGCCGTTTTCTGCCGGCGGCGGGCGACGGGCGCCGGCCGCGTCACAGCACCTTGCCGGGATTCAGGATGCCGCGCGGGTCGAGCGCGGCCTTCAGGCGCCGCATCAGCCCGATTTCCGCGTCGCTGCGCGTGTGCGCGAGATAAGGACGCTTGAGCGCGCCGATCCCGTGCTCGGCCGACACGGAGCCGCCCATGTCGCGCACCACCGCATACACGCAGTGATCGAGCGCGTCGGCGTCCGCGTCGGTCATGTCGGTCAGCGACACGCCGATATGCACGTTGCCGTCGCCGACATGGCCGAAGAACAGGCACGTGAGCGCCGGCCAGCGCGCCCGCAACGCCGCCTCGCAGCGTTCGGCGAACGCGCCGAGTTCGCCCGTCGGCAAGCTGACGTCGAAATTGACGAGATTGGGCAGCGCATCGATCGCGAGGCCTTCGCGCAGCGTCCACAAGTCCCGCGCCTGCCGCTCGGAAGTCGCGAGCACCGCATCGTCGACGAGCCCCGCATCGAACCCCGCACCCAGCTCCGTTTCGAGCGCCTGGTGCGCATCGCCGCCCGGCGCGCTCGTCGCGCATTCGATCAACACCACGAAACCGCCAGCGCCGACGAACGGCGCCGACACCCCGGGTGTATGGCGCGCGACGTAGTCGTAGAACGCCGGCCACATCGCCTCGAAACTGACGACTTCCGGCAGCGTGCGGACACGATTCCACAGCGCGACCACCGCATCGTAGTCGCGCACGCGGCAGAGCGCCGTGGCCGGCGCCGCGAGCAACGGATGCAGCCGCAGCACCGCGCGCGTGACGACGCCGAGCGTCCCTTCGCTGCCGATGAAGAGCTGCTTCAGGTCGTAGCCCGCGTTGTTCTTCAGCATCCGGTTCATCGACGACACGACCGTGCCGTCCGCGAGCACCGCCTCGAGCCCGAGCACCTGCTCGCGCATCATCCCGTAGCGGATCGCGCGCGTGCCGCCCGCATTGGTCGCGAGCATGCCGCCGATCTGGCACGAGCCGCGCGCGCCGAGATCGACGCCGAACGTGAAGCCCGCCGCTTGCGCGGCTTCCTGCACCGTCTGCAGGGGCGTGCCCGCGCGCACGGTGATCGTGCCGGCCGCCGCGTCGAGCGCGTCGATGCCCGCGAAGCGCTCCATCGACAGCACGACCTCGCCGCCCAGCGCGACCGCGCCGCGCGCGAGCCCCGTCAGTCCGCCTTGCGGCACGACCGGCTGGCCGAGCCGCGTGCACAGCGCGAGCGCGCGCGACACGTCGTCGACGCTGCGCGGGCGCACCAGCGCACGCGGCCGCACGCCGGCCGGCTCGTTGTACGCGGTGAAGTAGCGCGGATCGATATCGGCCGCGCGCGTGACGAGCGCGTCGCCCAGTTCGGCGGCGAGCACGGCATCGACGGCCTCGTCCGGCGGCGGCCTGCCGCCCGGTTCGCTGCCCGTGGCGCCCGGGTTCGGGATCGGGATCGGGATCGGCATCGTGCGCGGCCCGCTCACTTCGTCGAGATGTCGATATCGCCGAAATACTTCAGGCCGAGCGACTTCACCGTGCCGTCAGCCTTCAGCTTGTCGATCGCCGCGTCGAGCTTCGCCTTCAGCGCGTCGTCGCCCTTGCGCAGGCCGAACGCGATGCCGCTGCCGAGGATCCTGTCGTCGTGCACCGGCTGGCCGACGAACGAGAAGCCCTTGCCGTCCGGGCGCGACAGGAAGCCGCGCTGGCCGGACGGCGCGAGCACGAGCGTCGCGTCGAGGCGGCCCGCGACCAGGTCCGCATACGCCTGGTTCTGGTCCTGGTACGCGACGACCGCGACGCCGGCCGGCTCCCAGTGCGCCTTCGCGAAGGTCTCCTGGATCGACGCCTGCAGCACGCCCACGCGCTTGCCCTTCAGCGATTCCGGCGTCGGCAGCAGGCCGCTGCCGGTACGCGCGATCAACTGGGTCGGCACGCGATAGATGATCGTCGTGAAGTCGATCGCCTGGCGCCGCTGCTCGGTCGCGTTCATCGCCGAGTTGATCGCGTCGAACTTGCGGCCCTTGAGCGCCGGAATCAGCCCGTCGAACGAAGTCTCGACCCATTTGCACGACAGCTTCGCCGTCTGGCAGACGGCATTGCCGACGTCGATGTCGAAGCCCTGCAGGTCGCCGTTCGGCGCTTTGGATTCGAACGGCGGGTATTGCGCTTCGAGGCCGAAGCGCAGCGTCGGCGCATCGGCGAGCGCCGCGCCGGCGCCGCTTGCGCACGCGAGTGCGAACGCGAGTTTGAGGGTAGCCGTGTGTTTCATTGTGATCTCCTGGGTCGGGTCGATGCGACGTCTCCGCCGCCGGTTGTCCTACAGCGAACGCAGCCGCCGCGCGCCTTCGACCAGCGTCGCGTCGTCCTTCGAAAAACTGAGCCGGATCACGCCGGCGTCAGTGCCGTCGGTATAGAACGCCGACAGCGGAATCGTCGCGACCCGCGCGTCGCGGATCAGGCGCAGCACGAAATCGCTGTCGCTTTCGTCCGAGAAGTGGCGAAAGCGCGCGAGCATGAAGAACGAGCCTTCGCTCGGCAGCAGCTCGAAACGCGACTCGGCCAGCTCGCGCGCGAGCAGGTCGCGCTTGGCCTGGTAGAACGCCGACAGGCCGAGGTAGCTGTCCGGCCGCGCGAGGATTTCCGCGAACGCGATCTGCATCGGCGTGTCGGCCGAGAACACCATGAACTGGTGCACCTTGCGGATCTCGTCCATCAGCTCGGCCGGCGCGAGGCAATGGCCGACCCGCCAGCCGGTCACGTGGAACGACTTGCCGAACGACGACACGATCACGCTGCGCTCGGCCAGCTCGCGGTGGCGCGCGACGCTCTGGTGCCGCGCGCCGTCGAACACGACGTGTTCGTAGACTTCGTCGGACAGCACCACGATCCCCGTGTCGCGTGTGAGCTGCGCGAGCCGCTCCAGATCGTCGGCGGAGAACACGGTCGCGGTCGGGTTGTGCGGCGTGTTGACGATGATCATCCGCGTGCGCGGCGTGATGGCCGCGGCCACCTCGTCCCAGTTCACGCGGAAATGCTCGGGCGACAGCTTGATCGCGACCGGTGTCGCGCCCTGCAGCCGCACGATCGGCGCATAGCTGTCGAACGATGGCTCGAAATAGATCACCTCGTCGCCCGGGTGCACGAGCGCGCTGATCGCCGCATAGAGCCCTTCGCTCGCGCTCGCGATCACCGTGATCTCGGTCGCCGGGTCGTAGCGCGCGCCGTACAGCGCCTCGGTCTTCTCGGCGAGCCGCTCGCGCAGCGCGATCACGCCGGCCATCGGCGCGTACTGGTTGTGACCGTCGCGCATCGCGCGCGCGACGCCTTCGACGAGCGCCGGATCGGGCGCGAAATTGGGCGCGCCCTGCGACAGGTTCAACGCGTCGTGTTGAGCAGCCAGTTGGCCGATCACCGTGAAGATCGTCGTCCCGACGTCGGGCAGTTTCGAACGGGGCGCGGTGGCGCTTCGCATGACTCCTCCTCCTGATGTCCTTCGGGCGGGCCGCGCCACGCGCGGCACCGCATCTGCCGCATGATTTAGCCCGAGCCAATATCGGCGGACAATCGAAAGTTCGTCATGAAGGCCATGCATTTTTCTCATGGCTTGGAGGGAGAAGCACGCAACGGCACGGCCGGCTCGACGGGCCGACATGCAAATCCGGCATTTCCCCTACGAAAGGCTAGGCGTCGGCCGTCGCGAAATACGCGAGCAGCACGGCCCGCAGTTCGCGGCGTTGCGCGGCGAAATCGAGCGCGGGCCCGAGCGTCAGCAGCGCCTGCGACAGCCCGCCGTAACAGATCGTCTGGGCCATCCGCGCGATCCCGTCGAGCCGTTCGGCCGGCGGCGGATCGGCCGCGTGCGCGAGCGCATCGCGCCACAGCGCGACATAGGCGTCGTAATGCCGGCGATACGCGGCCAGCGGCGACACCTGCCGCTCCAGCGCGAACAGCGCACCCCACAGCGCCGCGTCGGCGGCGATCGCATCGACCTGGAGGTCGACCAGCGCGGCGGCGAGCGCCGCCCGCGGCGCGCCGCGCAGCCGCTGCGCCGTGTCGCGCAGCCGGTCGGCCAGCGCCAGCACGCGGCGGTGGATACAGAGCGCCGCGAGGCTCTGCTTGTCGCCGAAATACTCGTAGAAGGTGCCGATGCTGACGCCCGCGACGGCCGCGATCTCGCGGATCGTCGCCTTCGCGTAGCCGCGTTCGAGCAAAAGCTGAACGAACGCCTGTTGCAGCGCGTCGGAGCTCGCCTGCGCGCGCGACTGGCGCGGCCGGCGGCGCAACGCGGGCGCGGGTTGCGCCGCCGGCGAGCCGGGCGGCGCCGGAACCTGAACATGTCGCGGCGGCATATTTGCTACTCTGAATTCAGCAGGGAACACGTTTTACCGGCAGCCGGAACCCGCGCCGAAGCGCCTTGCGCGGCACGACGCCGGCTGACCGCGAAGCACGAGACCGGAGACAACCGCGATGACCGACCCGACTCACGCCGTCACGAACCAGTTCGACGAACTCGTCGACTATAACCTCTTCGCGACGGATCTCGCGCTGCGCGACGCGCTCGTCCGGGCCGGCGCCGAGTGGGCCGTGCCGCAGCTCGACGCGTACGGCGCGCGGCTCGGCAGCGCCGACACCGCGCAACTCGCCGACGAAGCGAACCGGCACACACCGGAGCTGAACGCGTTCGACCGGCGCGGCCGGCGCATCGATCGCGTCGACTTCCACCCCGCCTGGCACGCGCTGCTCGGCCAGTACCGCCGCGAAGGCTTCGTGTCGCTCGCGTTCCGCGAGTCGCGCCGCGGCCGCTGGGCCGCGACGGCCGCCGGCTTCTATCTGCACGGCCAGATCGAGGCCGGCACGCTGTGCCCGGCGACGATGACGCAGGCCGCGATCCCCGTGCTGCAAAAGGAACCCGCGCTGTGGGACCTGCTGCGCGACAAGCTCTACAGCGACGATTACGATCCGCGCGACGTGCCGATCGCCGCCAAGCGCGCGATCTGGTTCGGCATGGGCATGACCGAGAAGCAGGGCGGCTCCGACGTGCGCGCGAACACGACGCTCGCCACGCCGGTCGGCGCGGGCGGGCGCGGCGGCGAATACCGGCTGCGCGGCCACAAGTGGTTCTTCTCCGCGCCGATGTGCGACGCGCACCTCGTCGTCGCGCGCACCGAAGCCGGCGGCCCGTCGTGCTTCTACGTGCCGCGCTGGCGGCCGGACGGCACGAAGAACGCGGTCGAGATCCAGCGGCTGAAGAACAAGGTCGGCAACCGCAGCAATTCGAGCAGCGAGATCGAGCTGAACGACGCGTGGGGAATCATGCTCGGCGACGAAGGCCGCGGCATTCCGACCATCATCGAGATGGCGACGTACACGCGGCTGAACTGCGTGCTCGGCAGCGCGGCGATGCTGCGCCAGGGCGTCGTGCAGGCGATCGCGTACACGCGCCAGCGTCACGCATTCGGCCGCGCGCTCGCCGAGCAGCCGCTGATGCGCACCGTGCTCGCCGATCTCGCGCTCGAAAGCGAGGCGGCACTGTCGCTCGCGATGCGGCTCGCCGACGCGTTCGAGCGCGACGACTCGCCGCGCGAACGTGCATGGAAACGGATCGTCACGCCCGCCGCGAAATTCTGGGTCTGCAAGCGCGCGGTCGAGCTGACCGGCGAGGTGATGGAAGTGTTCGGCGGCAACGGCTACGTCGACGACGGCCCGATCGCGCGCCTCTTCCGCGAGGCGCCCGTCAACTCGATCTGGGAAGGCTCGGGCAACGTGATGTGCCTCGACGTGCTACGCGCGGTGTCGCGCGAGCCCGACGCGGCCGCAGCGCTGTTCGACGAACTGGCCGACCTCGGTGCGGGCGAACCGCGCATTCGCGCGGCGCTCGACGCGCTGCGCGCGATGCTCGCCGCCCCGGCCGACACGCTCGAAGCGTCGGGCCGCGTGTTCGCGCAACGGCTCGCGCTCGTCGCGCAGGGGTGCCTGCTGCGCCGCGATGCGCCGGCGGCCGTCGCCGACGCGTTCGTCGCGACGCGGCTCGTCGCGCCCGACTGGGGCCGCATCGCGGGCGGCTTCGATCCGCATGCGATCGACGTCGCCGCGCTGCTGCAGCGCGCGTACCCGGCCTGACGCCGGCCCGTTCACCCGAATTCGCGTTCGTTCGCTCGCCCGGAGCCTCGATGAACCTCGTCGCCGCCCTCGACCGCGCCGCCCGTGCGACGCCCGACAAACCGTTCCTCGTCAGCGAATCCGCGACGATCACGTATGCGGCCGCGCGCGAGCGTTCGCACCGCGCGGCGGCCGTGCTGAGCGCGCTCGGCGTCGCGGCCGGCGACCGCGTCGCCGCGATGTGCTTCAACACGCCGGCCTTCGTCGACCTGATGTTCGGCGCATGGCGGCTCGGCGCGGCGTTCGTGCCGATCAACCACAAGCTGCAGGCGCCGGAAGTCGACTACGTGCTCGAACACAGCCGCAGCACCGCACTGCTGTTCGACGTGGCGCTCGCGCCGGTGGTCGAGCGCGTCGTGCATCCGGCGCGGCGGCTCGTGACCGAGGGCGAGCTCGACGGCGTGCCGAACTTCGACACGATGTGCGCGACGATGGACGGCCTCGCGGGCATCGAGCCGGCCGACGGCGACATCGCGCAGATCCTCTACACGTCCGGCACGACCGGCCGCCCGAAGGGTTGCGTGCACAGTCATCGCACGGTGACGCTCGCGGCGATGCAGGCGGCGCTCGCGACCGGCATCGGCCGTGACGAACGCACGTTGATGGCGATGCCGATCTGGCATTCGTCGCCGCTGAACAACTGGTTCGGCGGCACGCTGTATGCGGGCGGCACCGTCGTGCTGCTGCGCGAATACCATCCGCTGCGCTTCCTGCAGACCGTCGAGCGCGAGCGCGTGACGCTGTATTTCGGCGCTCCGGTGTCGTATACGCTGCCGCTCGACACGATCGACGGCTTCGCGGCGTTCGACCTGTCGAGCGTGCGCGCGTGGCTGTACGGCGGCGGTCCGATCGGCGCCGCGCAGGCCGAACGGCTTGCCCGTGCGTATCGCAGTCACGCGTTCTTTCAGGTGTACGGAATGACGGAAGCGGGGCCCGCCGGCACGACGCTGTATCCGGACGAGCAGATCGCGAAGGCCGGCTCGATAGGCCGCCACGGCGGCCCGGGCGTCGACCTGAGGGTGGTGCGGATGGACGGCGTCGATGCGCGGCCGGGCGAGACCGGCGAGATCTGGTTGAAGGCCGACAGCATGATGCTCGGCTATCTCGACGACGCGGCCGCCACGCACGCCGCATTCGCGCCGGGCGGCTGGTATCGCACCGGCGACATCGCGCGGATCGATCAGGATCGCTATCTGTTCATCGTCGACCGGCTGAAGGACATGATCGTCACCGGCGGCGAGAACGTCTATTCGAAGGAAGTGGAGGACGTGCTCGGCGCGCATCCGGACATCGTTGAAGCGGCCGTCGTCGGCGTTCCGCATCCGGACTGGGGCGAGACGGTCGTCGCGCATGTGGTGATGCGGGCGAACGCAGCGCCCGATGCGGATGCGCTGCGCACGTTCTGCGGCGAGCGGCTCGCGGCGTACAAGATTCCGCGCGAGTTCGCGTTCGTGCAGGCGCTGCCGCGCACGCCGACGGGCAAGTTGCAGAAGTTCTTGCTGCGCGGGCGGCGTGAATAACGGTGACGCACGAGCGAGTCGCGCAACGGGCGTCGACGTGACACCGGCCATATTGGTCTTCGCGCAACGGCAGGTACTTCGTCGAAGCGCTCCTTCCTGATACTTGCCGGTGTATGCCCTCGCCCGGCGAATCGAATTGATGCCGGAACAGGCACATCTCCGGCCTTCCGACGAAAAGCGTAAGTGCCCGACTGACGTGGATGTGGGAGCCAGTTGCGCCAACGTCCGTGTGGCCTTCATTTACCGTTTGTGACGTTTCGATCCAGCGACAAGCCGCGTCGGCTCAGGGATTCGCTCCGTTAGCGCCAATCTCGAAAAATATCCATTCAATCAATGTATTAACGTCGTTTCTTTCATTTTTATTTCCATATGAGAGAAACGATGCGCGAGGACCACGATGGTGAAGTTCGGGTCATACTGAGCGCGGCCCAGTTGGCTGCCGTACTGAAGCGCCAGACGATCAATCCGGGCGAGATGTTGAGCAACCGGTTATGGGGCGGCCTGCACGTCGTGGGCGGCGTGCTTGAGATGGCAGGCGCTGCGGCGTTGTGCGTCGCGCCGGAACCGACCGGCCTCACCAAACTCGGTTGTGTCGCGTTCGGCGTACACGGCGCCGACACGGCGGCAGCCGGCCTGAACCAGGTCTGGACTGGGCGACAGACGAGCGCGCTATTGCAACACGGCGTGAGCAAGCTGGTCGAAGCGGCGAAAGCGCCGCCGGAGATGGCCGATCATGTCGGGCTGTCGCTGGATCTCGCGGTGCCGTTCGGGCTCGCGGGCGCGATCAAGGCGATTCGAGCGTCGAGTATCACCGTGGGGCGGATCAATTTGATGCAGCATGAGGCAAGCGCCGCAAACCCACGGCTGGGTGGCCATACGATTGCCAGGCATGTGGGAAAAAGTGAAGCTTATCTCCGGTCCCGACTCAAAAATGAACCCTCGAAAGAGTTTGTATCGTCATTTTCGAGCCTGGCAGAGGCGGAATGGGCCATTTCGAGTGCCATGCAGCAAAACGCGGCCCGAATTGTTGCGTGAGCTCAGTCCACCTCGAGGGCCCCTCTCGTGCTCAATGAAAACGTCGGACGAAGCGTCGGTTATGGGTTGAGCAGGGACAATGAGATCATCGGAAATCTAAGCCGCGTTCAGATCGTCTTGAAGGCACAGTCATTCAACGGAATGCCTTTCTATATTGTCACGTCGTATTTGACCAAATGAAAATGAACGCACAGGAATACCCTCGACTTTTCACTCTTTTAGGGTCCTATCTGGGGCAGGATTCGGACCTCTGGGGAAGTACTTTCGATGAAATCATCACGTGCTACAAAAACGAAGGCACGCGAGCGGAAGCACTCGAATTGCTGCACGAAATAGAGTTATTTCAGCAGCGTTTTGGTTCCGATCTGGATGGAGTGTTCCTGGAAACCTATGGGCATGATTTCAATCCCCAACTGTGGGGATTCACCACTGCGTCATTTTTCGACGCACTGAGGAAAAACCTGCAATAGTAGCCATCAAATTCGCGGCGCAGAACTACTGCCACGTAACGGGAGCATGCGTGACGCCCTCCACGGAATCGCAGGGCCGCGTCAACTGACCAATGCAATCCCGGACGCTGTGATGGCAACTAACGTCATGCTGTCGCCAGCCACGGCGATAACGCATTGACGTCCACATGTGGCGGCCCTGCTTCACCAAAGAAAAAGCCACCCGGCCCAACGGCCCGGTGGCTTTTTCGCATGAGGCGCGGGACGACGCGTTGCAACGCCGCCCGCGCGTCGCATCACATCGAACTGCTTACTTCCCGCCGATGCTCTTCAGCGGCTTCCACTCACCCTTCTCGACCTTGTACATCGTGATGCCGCCGTTCTTCAGGTCGCCCTTCGCGTCGTACGCGACGTGCGTCGACGTGACGCCGGCCATGTCGGTCTTCGCGAGCACCGGCAGGTACTTCGCCGGATCGGTCGAATCGGCCTTCTTCATCGCGTTCAGCATCGCCATCGCGCCGTCGTACGCGTACGGCGAGTACGTCTGCACGTCTTCGCCGAAACGCTTCTTGTACTTGTCGGCGTAAGCCTTACCGCCCGGCATTTCTTCCAGCGGCAGGCCGGCCAGCGACGCGATCGTGCCTTCGGCCGCGTTGCCCGCGATCTTCAGGAACGTCGGCGTCTTCACCATTTCGCCGCTCATCAGCGGAGCGGTGATGCCGAGCGCCTTCATCTGCTTGACCATCGGCGCTGCCTGCGAATCCGCGCCGCCGTAGTAGACGAGGTCCGGCTTCGCCGCCTTCAGCTTCGTCAGAATCGCCTTGAAGTCGACAGCCTTGTCGTTCGTGAATTCACGGTCGACGATCGTCGCGCCGCCGGCTTTCGCGGCCTTCTCGAACTGGTCGGCGAGACCCTGGCCGTAGGCCGTGCGATCGTCGACGATCGCGATCTTCTTCATGCCGAGATCCTTCGATGCGAACGCGCCGGCCACCGAGCCCTGCTGCGTGTCGGACGTCATCATGCGGAAGGTCGTCTTGTAGCCTTGCTGCGTGTATTCCGGCGCCGTCGCCATCGCGATTTCCGGAATGCCCGCGTTCGCGTAGATGCGCGAGGCGGGAATCGTCGTGCCCGAGTTGAAGTGGCCGAGCATGCCCTTGATGCCGTCGTCGACCAGCTTCTGCGCGACCGTCGTGCCCGTGCGCGGGTCAGCCTGGTCGTCCTGCGTGCTCAGCACGAACTTCACCGGCTTGCCGCCGATCTTCGGGTTCGTCGCGTTGAAGTCTTCCAGCGCGAGCACGATCCCGTTCTGCATATCCTTGCCGTAGTGCGCCTGCGCGCCCGTCATCGGCCCTGCGTAACCGATCTTCACGTCATCCGCATGGGCCGTCCCCGCCAGCGACATGACCGCGACGAACGTCGCGCCTGCCACCTTTTTCATCGTGTGTTGCATAGCATCTCCTTGGTACCAGGGTAAATGAAGCAGCTTCGGGATCGCCTTGCCGCTTCCTTTGTTTGATCCGAACGGCAAGGATGATCAGCCGATCGTCATCAAATTCGCATTGCCGCCCGCCGCGGCCGTATTCACGCTCACCGAGCGCTCCGTCAGGAGCCGTTCGAGCGCGTAGTCTTCCGCATCGCCGTTCTCGAACGCGCCCGCCGACACGCCCTGCACCGACACGATCGGGCCCGGCCGCTGCGCGACGTCCTTCACGAGCGTCTGCAGCTCGTCGCTGTCGCCCTCGAACAGCACCGCGTCGAACGGCGCGTCGGCCTGCTTGCGCACGGCCGCGTGCGCCTTCAGCGACGCCGGCAGCGCGGCCACCAGCGCCTCGCCCGCCGCGCCGGCGAACAGCGCGCGGTTGCCCGTCGCCAGCACCGCCGCGAACTGCGCACGCGCGCCGCCCGGCGTCGCCGCGACACACAGCACCGTGCCGCGCGGGCCGAGTGTATACGTGTTTCGCTCGCCCGTCGGCCCGCTCAGCACGGCGGTCGCGCCGGCCGGAACCTGTGCGAGGTAGCCGTCGCAGCGTGCGGCCAGCGCCGGCTCGCGCTGCTCGATCAGCCAGTCGCGCAACGTCGCGAGCGCCGCCGCCGGGTTGCCGCGCGCATCGTTTTCGGTCGCGCCGTCCGCCACCAGCGACTGCGCGAGCGAGCGCGGCAGGCCCGACGGACGCGTCGCGAGCAGGCGCTGCAGGTACAGCGCGCCGCCGGCCTTCGGGCCCGTGCCCGACAGCCCTTCGCCGCCGAACGGCTGCACGCCGACCACCGCGCCGATCACGTTGCGGTTCACGTAGATGTTGCCCACGTGCGCATTCGAGATCACGTGCGCGATCGTCTCGTCGATCCGCGTGTGGATGCCGAGCGTCAGCCCGTAGCCCGTCGCGCGAATCTGCTCGAGCAGCTTGTCGAGCTGGCTGCGGCGGTAGCGCACCACGTGCAGCACGGGGCCGAACACTTCACGCTTGAGCTCGTCGATGCTGCCAATCTCGATCAGCGTCGGCGGCACGAAGGTGCCGTGCGCGCACGCGTCCGGCATCGGCAGTTGCGTGACCGCGTGGCCCTTGTCCTTCATCGCCGCGACGTGCGCGTCGATCGTCTGCTTCGCTTCGGCGTCGATCACCGGGCCGACGTCGGTCGACAGGCGGTCGGGGTTGCCGAGCGACAGCTCGTGCATCGCGCCCTTGAGCATCGTCAGCGTGCGGTCCGCGACGTCGTCCTGCAGACACAGAACGCGCAGCGCCGAACACCGTTGACCGGCCGAGTCGAACGACGACTGCATCACGTCCGCGACGACCTGCTCCGCGAGCGCCGACGAGTCGACGATCATCGCGTTCTGGCCGCCCGTCTCCGCGATCAGCGGAATCGGCTTGCCGTCCGGGTCGAGGCGCGCGGCGAGCGTCTTGTTGATCAGGCGCGCGACTTCGGTCGAGCCCGTGAACATCACCGCCCGCGTGCGTGGATCGGCGACCAGCGCCGCGCCGACGGTCTCGCCGGTGCCCGGCAGCAGTTGCACCGCGCCGGCCGGCACGCCGGCCTCGCGCAGCAGCCGCACGGCCTGCGCGGCGATCAGCGGCGTCTGTTCGGCCGGCTTCGCGAGCACCGTGTTGCCGGCGGCGAGCGCCGCGGCCACCTGGCCCATGAAGATCGCGAGCGGGAAGTTCCACGGGCTGATGCAGACCACGGGGCCGAGCGGACGGTGCGTGTCGTTCGAGAATTCGCCGCGGATCTGCGCCGCGTAGTAGCGCAGGAAGTCGACCGCTTCGCGGATCTCGGCGATCGCGTTCGGCAACGACTTGCCAGCTTCGCGCACGATCAGGCCCATCAGCGTGTGCATCTGCGCTTCGAGCAGGTCGGCCGCGCGCACCAGGCAATCGGCGCGCGCATCGACCGGCGTCGCCTGCCAGATCGGCGCGGCGGCCACCGCGTGCGCGAGCGCCGCGCTCACGTGTTCGGCCGTCGCTTCGCTGACCGTGCCGACCACGTCGCGCTGGTCGGCCGGGTTGCGCACGTCGCGCGCCGGTGCGTCGGCGAGCGCGTCGTCGGCGAGCATCGGCGCCGCGCGCCACGGGTGATGCGCGCTCGCGAGCAGCGCGGACGACAGCGACGCGAGACGGTGTTCGTTCGACAGGTCGAGGCCCATCGAATTGGGACGCTCGTCGCCGTACAGGTTGCGCGGCAGCGGGATCTTCGCGTGCGGCGCGCCGAGCGGCACGACCTTCGACGCTTCATCGACCGGGTCGGCGACCAGTTCCTTCACCGACACCGTTTTATCGGCGATGCGGTTCACGAACGACGTGTTCGCGCCGTTTTCCAGCAGGCGGCGCACCAGGTACGCGAGCAGCGTCTCGTGCGTGCCGACCGGCGCGTACACGCGGCACGGGCGGTTCAGCTTGTCGCGGCCCGTGACTTCCTCGTACAGCGGCTCGCCCATCCCGTGCAGGCACTGGAATTCGTACTGGCCCGGGTAGTAGTTCTGGCCGGCCAGGTGATAGATCGCGGCCAGCGTGTACGCGTTGTGCGTCGCGAACTGCGGGTAGACCGCGTCGGGCGCCGCGAGCAGCTTCTTCGCGCACGCGAGGTACGACACGTCGGTGTAAATCTTGCGCGTATAGACCGGATAGCCTTCGAGGCCGTCGACCTGCGCGCGCTTGATTTCGGTATCCCAGTACGCGCCCTTCACGAGGCGGATCATCAGGCGGTGGCGGCTGCGGCGCGCGAGATCGATCAGGTAGTCGATCACGAACGGGCAGCGCTTCTGGTAGCCCTGCACGACGAAGCCGATGCCGTTCCAGCCCGCGAGCTCCGGATCGAAGCACAGCGCCTCGAGCAGGTCGAGCGACAGTTCGAGCCGGTCGGCTTCTTCCGCGTCGATGTTCAGGCCGATGTCGTAGCGGCGCGCGAGCAGCGCGAGCGCGCGCACGCGCGGCAGCAGCTCGCTCATCGTGCGGTCCTGCTGCGAGCGCGAGTAGCGCGCGTGCAGCGCCGACAGCTTGATCGAGATGCCCGGGCCTTCGTAGATGCCGCGGCCGCCGGCCGCCTTGCCGATCGCGTGGATCGCCTGTTCGTACGACGCGTAGTAGCGCTGCGCGTCCTCTTCGGTCGTCGCCGCTTCGCCGAGCATGTCGTACGAGTAGCGGAAGCCGCGCGCTTCGTACTTGCGGCTGTTCGCGAGCGCTTCGGAAATCGTCTCGCCGGTGACGAACTGCTCACCCATCAGGCGCATCGCCATGTCGACGCCCTTGCGGATCAGCGGCTCGCCGCCGCGGCCGATCAGGCGCGTGAGCGCCGACGACAGCCCCGCTTCGCTGTTGGTCGTCACGAGCTTGCCGGTGATCATCAGCCCCCAGGTGGCCGCGTTCACGAACAGCGACGGCGCGTGGCCGACGTGCGAGCGCCAGTCGCCCTTGCTGATCTTGTCGCGGATCAGCGCGTCGCGCGTCGCGCGATCGGGAATGCGCAGCAGCGCTTCGGCGAGGCACATCAGCGCGACGCCTTCCTGGCTCGACAGCGAGAACTCGTGGATCAGCCCTTCGACGCCGCCGCCCGAGCTTTTCTCGCGCAGCGCCTCGACCAGCTTCGTCGCGAGCGTCTGCACGTCCGCCTGCAGGTTCGCGGGCAAGCGCGCCTGGCCGAGCAGGAACGGCACGCACTCCGGTTCCGGGCGGCGGTACGCGGCCGTGATCGCCGCGCGCAGCACCGATTGCGGCTGCACGTTCTGCGCGAACTCGAGGAACGGATGCGGCGAGTTGTCGTCGTCGCCGTCCGCGGACTGACCGTCAGCGAGCTCCGTCACGCCGCTGTGGCCCGACAGCTCGGGCGGCAACTGGCCGTGCTCGATCCGCTCCAGATACGCGAAGATCGCCTGCTTGATCAGCCAGTGGGGAGTGCGCTCGAGACGCGCGGCGGCGTCCTTGAGGCGCGAGCGAAGAAGGTCGTCGACCTTGACGCCGAGAGTCGTGCTTGCCATGGTGGGTTCGTGCGCCGGTGCGAGCCCGGCAGTGTGGTGTAAGAGGATGCGCGAAATCCTACGGCACGCAATAAAAAGGTGCAACCAAATAAAGAGATGGGTTGCACCCATAAGTTAGTCAATATAATCAACCACTTATGCGGTTGCAACCTAGGGGTTGCCCGTGGTCCGGGGATCGGTGTTTTCCCTGATCGGGCCGGTTCGGCACGCGTGTGCAACCTTCGGCATGCGCGAAAGCGGCCGAAAGCAGGTTGCACTGGATGAGGTGACGTGCCGCGGCGCCCGCGTTGGGCCGGCGTTGGGCCCGCGTTGGGCCCGCGTTGGGCACGCGCTGGAGACGTTCGGGGCGGCGCCGCGCGGCCCACGCTTGGGGTATCGGACACAGCGTCGCGCGACGGTCGCGCGGCCCGTCGCTCAGATATCCAGCGGATCGACCTCGACGCTCCACCGCAGCACGCCCTTCAGCGCACGCAGTTCCGGCTGCCAGGCGCGCAGCGCATGCTGCAGCGCCGCCCGCGACGCACTTTCGAGCAGCAGCTGCGCGCGATGGACGTTCGCGACCTTCACGATCGTCATCGGCACCGCGTCGTACACGGTCACGCGATCCGCGCCCGGCAGCCCCGGCAACGCAGCCGCGGCCTGCAGCAGGAACGCGAGCGCCGCATCGAGCGTGCGCCCTTCGGCGCGCAGCAGCGCCTGGTAGACGAACGGCGGCAGGTGCGCGTCGCGGCGCTCGCCGAGCGTCGAATTCGCGAAGCCCACGTAGTCCTGCCGCCCGAGCGCGTGGTACAGCGCGTGACGCGGGTAGCGCGTCTGCACCATCACTTCGCCCGGCAGCCCGGCGCGCCCCGCGCGGCCGCTTACCTGCATCAGTTGCGCGAACAGCCGCTCGCTCGCGCGGAAGTCGTGCGAGAACAGCGCGGTATCGGCGTTGAGCACGCCGACGAGCGACACGCGCTGGAAGTCGTGCCCCTTCGCGATCATCTGCGTGCCGACCAGGATGTCGACCTCGCCCGCGTGCACGTCGGAAAAGAGCGCCTGCGCGCTGCCCTTGCGGCGCGTGCTGTCCGCGTCGATCCGCAGGATCCGCGCGCCCGGCACGGCTTCGGCGAGCGTCTCCTCGATGCGCTGCGTGCCGCGCCCGAGCGGCGCGATGTCGACGTTCCCGCACTCGGGGCACGACCGCGGAATGCGCGCTTCCCAGCCGCAGTGATGGCAGCGCAGCGCGTGCTCGGGCTTGTGCAGCACGACGTACGCGCTGCAGCGCGGGCAGCCGGCCACCCAGCCGCATGCGTCGCACGCGAGCTGCGGCGCGTAACCGCGCCGGTTCAGGAACACGAGGCTCTGTTCGCCGCGTTCGAGCCGCGCCTTCAGCGCCGCGACGAGCGGCCCCGACAGCCCGCCCATCGACGCACGCCCGCGCCGCCGCTCCTCTTCGAGATCGATCAGCCGCACGGTCGGCAGCGTCGCGTCGGCCACCGCGCGGCGCGACAGCGTGAGCCGCGTGTAGCGCCCCTGCTCGGCCTGCCACCAGCTTTCGAGCGACGGCGTGGCCGAGCCGAGCACGACGGTGATGCCGAGGTGCTTCGCGCGCCACACGGCCAGGTCGCGCGCCGAATAGCGCAGCCCTTCCTGCTGCTTGTACGCGGGCTCGTGTTCCTCGTCGACGACGATCAGCGCGAGCGTCGGCATCGACGCGAGCACCGCGAGGCGCGTGCCGAGCACGATCCGCGCGCGGCCCGTGTGCGCGGCGAGCCAGTTGCGCGCGCGCTCGCCTTCGGCAAGCCCGCTGTGCAGCGTGACGATCGCGTCGTCGGCGAGCGCGCCCGCGAAGCGCGCGCGAAACGCGGCCTCGAATTGCGGCGTCAGGTTGATTTCGGGCACGAGCACGAGCGCCTGCGCGTCCGGCCGCGCGTCGAGCAGCGACGCGAGCGCGTGCAGGTAGACCTCGGTCTTGCCGCTGCCCGTCACGCCGTGCAGCAGGAACGGCGCGAAGCCCTGCGCCGCGCGGATCGCGTCGAGCGCCTCGGCCTGCTGGTCCGTCAACGCCGGCGGCACAGCCCGTCCACTGCTTGTCGACAGGTTATCCACAGGGTTGACCACAGGCGCATCGGCCCAGCCGATCTCCTCGACGTCGACCCAGCCGCGCGCCGCCCAGTCGTCGAGCGTCGCGGCCGCCTTCGGATGCAGCGCGCGCGCGTCGGGCAGCGTCAGCGAGCCGGCGTCGACGAGCGCCTGCGCGAGCCGGCGCAGCGCGGCGCCGCGCGCGGGCAACGCGTCGGGCAGCGCCGCGCGGCCGGCTTCGGTCGGCCGGTAGCGCACTTCCGGCGCGAGCAGCCGCCCCCAGCGCCCGGCGTCGCGCAGCGCCTGCGGCAGCGCCGGCAACGCGACCTCGCCACGCCCGCGCTGATAGTAATCGGCGGCGAACGACACGAGCGCGAGCCAGTCCGCCGACAGCGGCGGCAGGTCGGCACAGATCGCATCGACCGCGCGCAGCCGCGATGGCGGCACATCGGTGTGAGTGGTGACTTCGCAGACGAGCCCGACGGCCTGCCGCTTGCCGAACGGCACCTGCACCAGCGTGCCGGGCACGGGCGCGGGCTGCACGTCGCAGCGGTAGTCGAACAGGGTGGCGAGCGGATGGTCGAGCGCCACGCGCAGGTAGGTGCCGCTCATCGACACGCTCCCGCAGCGGCGACACGCAGGGGACGGACGACGTGCACCCGCGCCCGCATCGCGACGGCGAACTTAAAGTAAAACTTCAGATTCGGCGCTAAGTTTTGGATTCGCATTAGGAATCGCCGTATACCCTGCCCAGCCTGTGGATAACTTTGTTGAGAACTCGCCGCTCAACAGCCGCAACGCGCGCAGGGCCGTGCTTTTCGCTGTTTTCCGCCGCTTCCGGCCGTGTCCCGCGAAGCCTTATTCCATAAGGCTGCTATTCAAATTACCCAACCATAGCGAGACAAATTGACCGATACGGGGCTCTACCGCGCTGCAACGTGGAAAATGTGTATAAGTCAAGTCTTGACAAGCATCGAATCGGCAACGGGAGCGGGGTTGCGTCCTGTTTAGTTTCAAAAACGAAACACCGCCATCCCGCAATGCAGCATGACGGCGCTTGCGTTCAGCCCGCCGCTCGGCTACGGATCGCGCGGCTGTGGGTATGCACTTCGTCGACGAGTTCGGCGACGTGATCGGGCGACGTGAATTGCGAGATGCCGTGCCCCAGGTTGAACACGTGGCCCGGATGGTTGCCGTAGCTGTCGAGCACCGCGCGCGCCTGTTCGCGCACCGCGGCCGGCGGCGCAAACAGGATCGTCGGGTCGAGGTTGCCCTGCAGCGCCACGCGTCCCGCGACGCGCTCGCGCGCGGCACCGAGGTTGACCGTCCAGTCGAGCCCGACCGCGTCGACGCCGGTCGCCGCGATCTCCTCGAGCCACAACCCGCCGCCCTTCGTGAACGTGATCACCGGCACGCGCTCGCCATCGTGCTCGCGCTTGAGCTGCGACACCACGCGGCGGATATAGTCGAGCGAGAAGCGCTGGTACGCGCCGTCGGCCAGCGCGCCGCCCCACGTATCGAAGATCATCACGGCCTGCGCGCCCGCTTCGATCTGTGCGTTCAGGTACGCGGCCACCGCCTGCGCGTTCACGTCGAGGATTCGGTGCATCAGGTCGGGGCGCGAATACGCAATCGACTTCACCGTGCGGAAATCGTCCGAGCCGCCGCCTTCGACCATGTAGCACGCGAGCGTCCACGGGCTGCCCGAGAAGCCGATCAGCGGCACGCGCTGGCGGCCCTGGCCGTCGGTGAGCGCGCGGCGGATCTCGCGCACGGCGCCCGTCACGTAGCCGAGCGTCTCGTCGATGTCCGGCACCGCGAGCTTCGCGACGTCGGCCTCGGTGCGCACCGGATGCGCGAACTTCGGTCCTTCGCCGGCCTGGAAGTCGAGGCCGAGGCCCATCGCGTCGGGAATCGTCAGGATGTCCGAGAACAGGATCGCGGCGTCGAGCGGGAAGCGCTCGAGCGGCTGCAGCGTCACCTCGGTCGCGTAGTCGGGGTTTTTGGCCAGCCCGAGAAAGCTGCCGGCACGCGCGCGCGTCGCGTTGTATTCAGGCAGGTAGCGGCCGGCCTGGCGCATCAGCCAGATCGGCGTGTAGTCGGTCGGCTCGCGCAGAAGCGCACGCAGGAAGGTGTCGTTGAGCAGGTTATGGGCCACGGTAGGAGCGACGATGCGAAGGCAAAGCGGCATTTTACCGGACAGCCGCGGTCGGACCGCGCAGGCCGATGCAATGGCGGCCATATGACGCGCGCGATGGCTCCGTTATGATCGGACGCTCATATCGAACCGAACGAAGGAGGAGACCGATGAAGACATTCGCCACGCTGGCCGCGGCCGCGTTGCTGTGCTGCACCGCCGCACACGCGCAAACTGCCGCCGGCGCCGCCACGAGCGCGCCGGGCACCGGCTCGCGGCTCGACGAGGTGCTGGCGCGCGGCACGCTGCGCGTGTGCACAACGGGCGACTACAAGCCGTATTCGTACTACCGCGCGGACGGCCGCTTCGAGGGCATCGACATCGACATGGCCGAATCGCTCGCGAAATCGCTCGGCGTGAAGGCCGATTACGTGAAGACGAGCTGGCCGAATCTCACCCAAGACTTCGTCGCGAAGTGCGACATCGCGGTGGGCGGCGTGTCGACCACGCTCGAGCGCCAGAAGCGCGTGTTCTTCACGCAGCCGTACGTGGTCGACGGCAAGACGCCGATCGTGCGCTGCGCGGATGCCGACAAGTACCAGAGCGTCGCGCAGATCGACCGGCCCGAGACGCGCGTAATCGTGAATCCGGGCGGCACCAACGAGCGCTTCGCGAAGCAGTTCTTCACGCACGCGAACCTGACCGTCTATCCGGACAACGTGACGATCTTCAAGCAGATCCTCGCGGGCAAGGCCGACGTGATGGTGACGGATGCGTCGGAGACGCTGCTGCAGCAAAAGCTGAATCCGGGCCTCTGCTCGGTGCATCCGGACAAGCCGTTCCAGTTCGGCGAGAAGGCGTACATGGTGCCGCGCGGCGACGTCGTGTTCCAGCAATACGTCGACCAGTGGCTGCATCTCGCGCTGTCCACCGGTGAATATCAGGCGCTGTCGGACAAGTGGCTGAAGTAAGCGCGCGTGCAAGCGGCGGCCGATGACGGGCACCGCCCGCTGCGGCCGCCAAGTGCGAAAATCCCGCCTGCGTCGGCCGCCGGCATGCGTTGCCGTTACACCTTCGCGTCGCGCCGCGGCGCCCATGAACGGCGCGCGACCCGCCAAATTGGCCGAATGGCCGACTTCCACGCGTCCCGATCACGTTTCAAAATCTTTCTGACGAATGAATCGCCATGCGCGGTATCGATCGTGCCGTGCACTTTCTCGCGTGAAAATCGGCAATTCATCGCGCCCGATACGCGTGAAAAACGCATCGCGCGCATACCTCGAAAACGCGGCGGAAAATATGGGTAAAAATGACCTTTTTCAGGAGCCCGAAAACAGCAAAAAATCCCGGAAAGCCTTATCTGGCGGGCGTTACAACCTGAAACACTTTGTTACCGCGAGGGGTCGTTAATTCGCCCACAATGGGCCTCAACGGTTTCAACACGGATGCGGTCTCGTGTGCCAAGTGTGAGCGGACGCGAAGCGCTGCGAGCCAGTCGGTCACGTACCGAAGCCCTTCCGAGGGGCATCCCTGTTGGAGTCGTTTCCGGCCCCCGCCGGATCCGGTTTCATCTTTGGTCTCCTCGCGCTAACCCCGTAGCGTGTGGTTTTTAGCGGGCTAATAAGCCCGCTTTTTTTCGTCCATCGAAAACGTAGCGACCTGCACCGGGCGACCCGCAGGCCGCCCCGCTTTTCCCGCATTTTCCCGCACCGCCCCGCTTCAAGCCGTCTTCTGCACGTCGAGCTTCAGCTCCTCGATCATCCGCTCGCGCATCACGAATTTCTGCACCTTGCCCGTCACCGTCATCGGCAGTTCGTCGACGAAGCGGATATAGCGCGGAATCTTGTAGTGCGCGATCTGGCCTTGGCAGAAGGCACGCACGTCGTCCTCGGTCATCTGCTCGTCGGCGCGCAGCACGATCCACGCGCACAGCTCCTCGCCGTACTTCGCGTCGGGCACGCCGAATACCTGCGCGCTCTGGATCTTCGGATGTCGAAACAGGAATTCCTCGATCTCGCGTGGATAGACGTTCTCGCCGCCGCGAATCACCATGTCCTTCAGACGGCCGACGATGTTGCAGTAGCCGTCCGCATCGAGCGTCGCGAGGTCGCCCGTGTGCATCCAGCCGTCGACCAGCACCTCGCGCGTCTTCGCGTCGTCGTCCCAATAGCCGAGCATCACCGAATAGCCCTTCGTGCACAGCTCGCCCGTCGCGCCGACCGGCACGATGTCGCCGGCCGCATCGACGATCTTCACTTCGAGATGCGGCTGGATGCGGCCGACCGTCGTCGTGCGCTTTTCGAGCGGATCGTCGGTCGAGCTCTGGAACGACACCGGGCTCGTCTCCGTCATTCCGTACGCGATCGTGATCTCCGACAGATGCATCTGCGACACGACGCGCTTCATCGTCTCGATCGGGCACGGCGAGCCGGCCATGATCCCGGTGCGCAGCGTCGACAGGTCGAATTTGGCGAATTCCGGATGGTCGAGCTCCGCGATGAACATCGTCGGCACGCCGTGCAGCGCGGTGCAGCGCTCTTCGGCCACCGCCGCGAGCGTCGCGACCGGGTCGAACGCCTCGCCGGGGAATACCATCGCGGCGCCCGTCGACACGCAGGCGAGCACGGCCAGCACCATCCCGAAGCAGTGATAGAGCGGCACGGGGATGCAGAGCGAATCCTGTTCGGTGAAGCGCATCGCCATCGCGATCGAGCGCGCATTGTTGACGACGTTGCGGTGCGTGAGCGTCGCGCCCTTCGGGCTGCCGGTCGTGCCGCTCGTGAACTGGATGTTGATCGGATCGCTGGCCGAGAGCGTTGCGCCGAGCGCGTCGAGCAGCGCGGGATCGACGGCCTGGCGGCCGCGCGCCATCACGTCCGCGAAGCGGAACATGCCGGCCGGCGCCACGTCGCCCATCGACACGATCGTGCGCAGGCTCGGCACGCGCGCCGCGTGCAGGTCGCCCGGCGTCGCGGTCGCGAGCTCCGGCGCGAGGGTCTGCAGCATCTCGACGTACGCGGAGCTCTTGAAGCGCTCGGCCGCGATCACGGCCTTGCAGCCGACCTTGTTCAGCGCGTATTCGAGTTCCGACAGCCGGTAGGCCGGGTTGATGTTGACGAGCACCGCGCCGATCCGCGCGGTCGCGAACTGCGTGAGCAGCCATTCGCTGCGGTTCGGCGACCAGATGCCGACGCAGTCACCCTTCACGATCCCGAGCGCGGCGAGGCCCGCTGCCAGCACGTCGACCTCGTTCGCGAACGCGCGCCAGGTCCAGCGCACCTGCTGCTCGCGGAACACGACGGCCGGACGGTCGGGAAAGCGGCCAGCCGTGTCGAGCAGAAACCGGCCGATCGTCGCGTCGGATAGCGGCACGTCGGTCGCGCCGCGCACGTACGACAAGCCGTTCTCGGGCGCGATCAGCGCCCCCTTGCCAAGGTCTGCTGCCATCGATGTCTCCGTCCGTTCTTGTCTGATCGGCCCGCGCGCGCCTGCTGCGCGCGCCTTCGCCGCAACGATCGCGACGGCGGGCCTCACCGCGGATGATGCCGCGCTCCGCTGACGATACTTTGACATCGAATCGCGACGGGCGGTTGAAATAGCACGACCGGACGGAATGATCGGACCCGCAAAACTCCGACGAAATGCGGGCGAAGCGCGAACGGAACGCGGGCGAAACCGCGGGCGAAAAAAAAGCAGCCCGAAGGCTGCTTTCTTTCGCGGGATACGCGGCGCGGCTCAGTGCCGGCTGCGAATCTTCGCCAGACGCTGGATCGCCTCGAGCTGCGCCATCGCGGTCGCGAGCTCGGATTGCGCTTTCGCGAGGTCGAGATCCGACTTCGCGTTCTGCAGCGTTTCCTCGGCACGCTTGCGCGCTTCCTCGGCTTTCGCCGCGTCGAGGTCCTTGCCGCGGATCGCGGTATCGGCGAGCACCGTCACGGCGCCCGGCTGCACTTCGAGAATGCCGCCCGCGACGAACACGAATTCGTCGTTGCCGCCCTCGACTTCGATGCGCACCGCACCCGGACGAATCCGGGTGATCAGCGGCGTGTGGCCCGGCAGAATACCCAGCTCACCCGTTTCGCCCGGCAGCGCGACGAATTTCGCCTCGCCCGAGAAGATCTGCTCTTCCGCGCTGACGACGTCTACTTTGATGGTTGCCATATCGACTCCTGTCGATCGGAGCGGGCACTTGCGCGCCTGCGCCGATCCCATGCACGGCGGATTGAGCGTATTGCGGTCGGCGCGACCCGCCGGGATTATCAGTCCGACTGTTAATCCCGACTAGCACGCGCCGTGCGACTCACTCGAACCCTTACGAGATCTTCTTGGCCTTTTCGAAGGCTTCGTCGATCGTGCCGACCATGTAGAACGCCTGTTCCGGCAGGTGGTCGCACTCGCCGTCGACGATCATCTTGAAGCCACGGATCGTTTCCTTCAGCGGCACGTACTTGCCCGGCGAGCCCGTGAACACTTCAGCGACGTGGAACGGCTGCGACAGGAAACGCTGGATCTTGCGCGCACGTGCGACCGACAGCTTGTCTTCCGGCGACAGTTCGTCCATGCCCAGAATCGCGATGATGTCGCGCAGTTCCTTGTAGCGCTGCAGCGTCTGCTGAACGCGACGGGTGATCGAGTAGTGCTCTTCACCGATCACGTTCGGGTCGATCTGGCGCGACGTCGAGTCGAGCGGGTCGACCGCCGGGTAGATACCCAGCGAAGCGATGTCACGCGACAGAACGACGGTTGCGTCCAGGTGGCCGAAGGTGGTCGCCGGCGACGGGTCGGTCAAGTCGTCCGCAGGGACGTACACGGCCTGAACCGACGTAATCGAGCCCTTCTTGGTCGACGTGATGCGCTCTTGCAGCTTGCCCATTTCTTCAGCCAGCGTCGGCTGATAGCCCACTGCCGACGGCATACGGCCGAGCAGTGCCGACACTTCGGTACCGGCCAGCGTGAAACGGTAGATGTTGTCGACGAAGAACAGCACGTCGAGGCCTTCGTCACGGAAGTGCTCGGCCATCGTCAGGCCGGTCAGCGCGACGCGCAGACGGTTGCCCGGCGGCTCGTTCATCTGGCCGTACACCAGCGCGACCTTGTCGAGAACGTTCGAGTCCTTCATTTCGTGGTAGAAGTCGTTCCCTTCACGGGTCCGCTCGCCCACGCCCGCGAACACGGAGTAACCGCCGTGTTCCTTCGCGATGTTGTTGATGAGCTCCATCATGTTGACGGTCTTGCCCACGCCTGCACCGCCGAACAGGCCAACCTTGCCGCCCTTCGCGAACGGGCAGATCAGGTCGATGACCTTGATACCCGTTTCGAGCAGTTCGGTCGACGGCGACAGTTCGTCGAACGCCGGTGCCTTCTGGTGGATCGAACGCGTCGTTTCGCTTTCGATCGGGCCGGCTTCGTCGATCGGACGGCCGAGCACGTCCATGATACGACCGAGGGTCGGCTTGCCGACCGGCACCGAGATCGGCTTCGCCGTGTTCTTCACGGTCAGGCCGCGGCGCAGGCCGTCGGATGCACCCAGACAAATGGTACGGACCACGCCGTCACCCAGCTGCTGCTGGACTTCGAGCGTCAGTTCCGAGCCATCGAGAATGAGCGCGTCGTAGATCTTCGGCATGCTGTCGCGCGGGAATTCCACGTCGATAACGGCGCCGATGCACTGTACGATCTTGCCTTCTACCAAAGCAGCAGTACTCATCGCTTTTCCTTTAAATACCTGATTCTTTACTCGCGCAAAGGCGCAGTTGTCGTCCCGGGCGCGCGCTTAAACAGCGGCTGCGCCGCCGACGATCTCCGACAGTTCTTTCGTGATCGCGGCCTGACGGCTCTTGTTGTATACGAGCTGCAGTTCGCTGATCACCGTCTTCGCGTTGTCGGACGCGGCCTTCATCGCGACCATGCGCGCCGATTGCTCGGACGCCATGTTTTCCGCGACGGCCTGGTACACCAGCGCCTCGACGTAACGCACGAGCAGTTCGTCGACGACTGCCTGCGCGTCCGGCTCGTAGATGTAATCCCACGACGTCGCCGGCGTACCGTCATCGGCTTCGAAGTGTTCCGACGACAGCGGCAGCAGCTGCTCGATCACGGCTTCCTGCTTCATCGTGTTGACGAAGCGCGTGTAAGCGATATAAACCGCCGACAGCTTGCCTTCCGAGTACAGATCGAGCTGCGTCTTCACGGCGCCGATCAGCTTGTCCAGGTGCGGGGTGTCGCCGAGGTGCACGACCTGCGACATCACCTTCGCGCCGAAGCGGTTCAGGAACCCGAGGCCCTTGCCGCCGATCGCGGTGGCTTCGACCTTCTGGCCCTTCTCTTCCAGCTCCTTGAACTTCTGCACCGTCGCACGCAGCACGTTGGTGTTCAGACCACCGCACAGACCCTTGTCCGTCGTGACGAGGATGATGCCGGCCGTCTGCGCGCCGTCGTTCGCCACCATGAACGGGTGGCGGTACTCCGGGTTCGCACGGCTCATGTGCGCGGCGATGGCACGGACCTTGTCCGCATACGGACGAGCGGCGCGCATGCGTTCCTGCGCGCGACGCATCTTCGATGCAGCCACCATCTCCATCGCCTTCGTGATCTTGCGCGTGTTCTGCACGCTCTTGATCTTGCCGCGAATTTCCTTCATTCCAGCCATAGCTTGCTCCTTTGCGCCCCGAATTAGCGCTTTAGCGCTTTACTCGGGGCTCATGCATCGCTCACCGAAGCGGCGCGGGCGCATCAGCACCCACGCGGCCTCCGTGTGTCACTCGCGGATCAATAGGCACCGGACTTCTTGAAGGCTTCGATCGCCGCGCGCAGCGCGCCTTCGTCGTCCTTCGAGAGATCCTTGGTGTCTTCGATACGCTTGATGAGGTCAGCGTGGCTGGTCTTCAGGTTGTCGCGCAGGCCCTTCTCGAACGGCAGCACTTGCTTGACGTCGAGATCGTCGAGGTAGCCGTTGTTCGCGGCGTACAGCGACACGGCCAGTTCCCAGACCTGCAGCGGCTGGTACTGCGGCTGCTTCAGCAGTTCCGTCACGCGGCGGCCGCGCTCGAGCTGCTTGCGGGTCGCTTCGTCGAGGTCCGATGCGAACTGCGCGAATGCAGCCAGTTCACGGTACTGCGCGAGGTCGGTACGGATACCGCCCGACAGCTTCTTCACGACCTTCGTCTGAGCGGCGCCGCCGACGCGCGACACCGACACGCCGGCGTTGATTGCCGGGCGGATGCCTGCGTTGAACAGGTCGGTTTCCAGGAAGATCTGGCCGTCGGTAATCGAGATCACGTTCGTCGGAACGAACGCGGTCACGTCGCCTGCCTGCGTTTCGATGACCGGCAGTGCCGTCAGCGAGCCGCTCTTGCCCTTCACTTCGCCGTTCGTGAACTTCTCGACGTACTCTTCCGACACGCGAGCCGCACGCTCGAGCAGACGCGAGTGCAGATAGAACACGTCGCCCGGGTACGCTTCACGGCCCGGCGGGCGGCGCAGCAGCAGCGAGATCTGACGGTATGCCCAGGCCTGCTTGGTCAAGTCGTCATAGATGATCAGCGCGTCTTGGCCGCGGTCGCGGAAGTATTCGCCCATCGTGCAGCCGGCGTACGGTGCCAGGTACTGCATCGCGGCCGAATCCGACGCCGAAGCGGCGACGACGATCGTGTATTCCAGCGCGCCCGTTTCCTCGAGCTTGCGCACCACGTTCATGATCGACGAAGCCTTCTGGCCGATCGCGACGTAGATACAGATCAGGTCCTTGCCCTTCTGGTTGATGATCGCGTCGAGCGCCACCGCGGTCTTGCCGCACTGACGGTCGCCGATGATCAGCTCACGCTGGCCACGGCCGATCGGCACCATCGCGTCGATCGACTTGATGCCCGTCTGCACCGGCTGCGACACCGACTTGCGCCAGATCACGCCCGGGGCGATCTTTTCGATCGCGTCGGTCAGCTTCGCGTTGACCGGACCCTTGCCGTCGATCGGGTTGCCGAGCGCGTCGACCACGCGGCCGACGAGTTCCGGGCCGACCGGGACTTCGAGAATGCGGCCCGTCGTCTTGACGATGTCGCCTTCCGAGATGTGTTCGTATTCGCCGAGAATCACCGCGCCGACCGAGTCGCGCTCGAGGTTCAGCGCGAGACCGAACGTGTTGCCCGGAAACTCGAGCATTTCGCCCTGCATCACGTCCGACAGGCCGTGGATACGCACGATACCGTCGGTCACGGAGATCACGGTGCCCTGGTTGCGAACGTCTGCGCTCGCTTCAAGGCCCTGGATCCGGCTCTTGATCAGCTCGCTGATCTCAGAGGGATTGAGTTGCATTATTCGCTCCTGATAGTCAATTCTGTTGCGTGCCGGCGTGGCGCTCAGGCGGTCAAGGCAGCCTGCATCGATGCGAGGCGCGCGCGAACCGAGGTGTCGAGCACTTCGTCGCCGACCGTCACGCGCACGCCGCCGATCAGCGACGAATCGACTTCGACCGTCGGTTTCAGCTTGCGCTTGAACTTGCGTTCGAGGCCCGAGACGAGACTGTCGAGATCCGCGCCGTTCAGCGGGAACGCGCTCACGATCTCGGCGTCGGCTGCGCCTTCACGTTCGTTCTTGAGCGCCTCGAACTGCTCGGCAATTTCCGGCAGCAGCGCGATGCGATGATTGTCGACCAGCATCTGCACGAAGTTCTTCGCTTCGGCGCCGGCCGCGAGCGGCGACTTCACCGCAGCAAGCAGCAGCTCGGCTACTTGCGTGCGCGTCACCTTCGGGCTCGACGCGACCGACAGCACTTCCGGCAGACGCGCAACCTGGGCCAGCTCTTGCACGAGCGTGGACCAGGCGGCGATGTCACCGCCCTCGGCCACGCGGAACAGCGCTTCTGCGTAAGGGCGGGCGATGGTTGCAAGTTCGGCCATGATCAGAGCTCGGCTTTCAGTTGATTCAGCAGTTGGGCGTGGGCCGTTTGATCGACTTCGCGCTTCAGGATCTGCTCGGCGCCCTTCACGGCCAGCGCGGCGACTTCGCCACGCAGCGCTTCGCGCGCCTTCACGATTTGCTGTTCTGCTTCCGCCTTCGCCTGGGCGACGATGCGGGCGGCTTCAGCCTGGGCGTTGGCCTTGATTTCCTCGGCGACCGCCTGCGCACGCTTCTCAGCGTCGGCGATGCGCTGCTGGCCGTCGTTGCGGGCCTGCGCGAGTTCCTGGTCCACGCGCTTGTGCGCTGCGTCGAGTTCCGCCTTGCCCTTCTCCGCGGCGGCGAGGCCGTCGGCGATCTTCTTCGAACGTTCGTCGAGGGCGTTGATCAACGGCGGCCACACGAATTTCATCGTGAACCACGCGAGGACCAGGAACACGACCATTTGCGCAAACAGAGTTGCGTTGAGATTCACGGTGTTTCCTTATCTGCTATTCCGGAAAAATGAAACGGTAAGGCGCTCATCGAGTTGCATTCGATCAGCGCCCCAAGTCTCCGTTCCGCCCTGCGCCGGCTCACGCCGGACGCATATTTCCGAGGAACCTTAGCCTGCGAGCTTCGACAGGAGCGGGTTCGCGAACGCGAACAGCATTGCGACACCCACGCCGATCAGGAATGCAGCGTCGATCAGACCAGCCAGCAGGAACATCTTCGTTTGCAGCGGGTTGATGAGTTCCGGCTGACGTGCGCAGGCTTCGATGTACTTGCCACCCATCAGCGCGATACCGATACAGGCGCCGATTGCACCCAGGCCGATGATGATGCCGATACCGATGGCGGTCAGACCCTGGATGTTGGCGATGTAAGCTTGCATGATCACTCCTTTGTGAAAAGACTTGGAACTGAGATTTAAAAAACTAAAACGAAGACTCTTTGTTGCACGCCGCGCTTAGTGCTTGTCGTGCGCCTGGCCGAGATACACCAGCGTCAGCATCATGAAAATGAATGCCTGCAACAGAACAATCAGGATGTGGAAGATTGCCCAGACGCTACCCGCGATCACGTGACCAACGAAGCCGAGGAACGTTGCGTCGCCACCGAAGCTCCACATGCTGCCGAGCAGGGCGATCAACAGGAACAACAGCTCACCCGCGTACATGTTGCCGAACAGCCGCATACCGAGGGAGACGGTCTTTGCGAGATATTCGACGATGTTGAGCGCGAGGTTAGGGATCCACAGCAGCGGGTGGGCGCCGAACGGGGCCGACAGCAGCTCATGCACAAAGCCGCCCGCGCCCTTGATCTTGATGCTGTAGTAGATCATCAGGACGAACACGCCGAGCGCGATGCCGAGCGTGCCGTTCAGGTCGGCCGTCGGGACGATGCGATGGTGGGAAATCACGTCCGACAGACCGAGCAGGCCGATCACGCGGCCCGGCAGGTCGACCGGGAGGAAGTCGAGGGAGTTCATCAGCGCGACCCACACGAACACCGTGAGGGCGAGCGGCGCGATGAAGGTGCGATTGCCGTGGACGATGGCCTTCGACTGGTCTTCGACCATTTCGACGAGCATCTCGATCGCGCACTGGAAGCGGCCCGGCACGCCCGAGGTCGCCTTGCGGGCGGCAAGACGCAGCAGGACGATCGTCACGATGCCGCATACGATCGACCAGAACAGCGTGTCGAGATTCCAGACGTGGATATCGAAAATCGACGTCTGATGCGAGGTGGAGAAATTCTGCAAGTGGTGCGCAATGTACTCGGACGGATCCGGACCGCGCGTGCCTTCGCTAGCTGCCATATCGTTAATGCCACCCAAATTGTCGAAAATCGTTTTGCCCCGTTCCGCAACACGCTATTGCGGGAACGGGCCGGTGCGGTTCGTTGTCGAAACCGCACGCTGCTTGTTCCTTACCGCCAGGCCAGCGCGATCCAGTACGTCTTCAGCACGACGAGGTACGTGACGAGGAACGGCACCCAGTGCACGCCGGCCCAGCCGAACGCCACCGCGGTGAACATTCCGATCGTCAGAGCGAGCTTCAGGGCTTCGCCCATCACCCAGCTCATCACGGTGGCCGAGCCACCTGCCTTCAGTCGTGCCACGAATACCGCACTGGGTACCCAGCCGATCGCTCCGCCCAAAAACGCGGATTGCGCAGCGGCGCCCGGCGACTTCGAAAACAGCCACCACGCCAGCGTTGCAACCAGGGACAGGACCACTTGCGCGAATACCACCTTGTAGGGGGTCACGCGCGAGGGCTTGCTCACGTTCGGGCCGAACAGCCTTTCGGCCTCTGCCCGCGTCAGCGGAACGATGTTGTTATCTTGCTGCTCGACATCCCAGTCATCGTCGGGTTCACGCCGCTCGCCGGCCGCCGAAGCGGTGCGTTGCGTGCGCTGATCATCGTGCCTGTCGTCCGGCGCCTGACCCGCCATCGCAATCTTCCGCTGAAATCCCTGAACCCGACCCCAAGCTTTCTGAAAGCTTTCAGGGGTGCCTAGCTAACAAATCCGGGCGATTGTAAGCGATAGTTGCAAGTGATTCAAGGCTTTAGACGCGACAAAAACCTGCATAAAACGACGCCTCATGATGTGAAAAAACATGCGATTCGGCGACGTACGATGACAGTTGTAAGGTCGGTTTTCCGCACCGGTATTTCTTGCGCGAAAAAGTCAGGTGACGGGGGAAACGGCGGGAAACGATACCCGATACGGGCCAGGACGAAGCGGCGCGATTGCCGTCGGGAATTCGCTGCAACGCAGCCGGCGGAAACGATTCGCCCCGATGCTCGGGAACAAGCAAGACGCCGCGGCCCAACCATCGCGCCCGCGCGCGAAATTCGACAGGATGTTCACGCAGCGATTCATCCGGTCAGTTGTCGCGCCGCCACAGATGTTCGACTGTGGATGGCGGCACTTATCAACAACCGTTGATCAGCGTGAATGCCGTGCGCCCAACCCGTCGCTCGAACGGCTTCCCTGCGCCGCCCCGTTCAACCGTGCACGAGCAGCCACGCGCCGAGCGCCGCGCTCACCAGCGCGAACGGAATCGACACGAGGTGGAACGGCAGCCACATGCGCGGCTCCTTCGCGAGACGCACCGCGATCAGGTTCGCGAGCGAACCGATCGCGAACCCGAAGCCGCCGACCGATACGCCGAATGCAAGCGCGCGCCAGTCGTGCGTGAACTCCGACAGCAGGATCGCGGCCGGTACGTTGCTGATCACCTGTGACAGCACGGCGCCGGCCGCATAGACGCGCAGCGGCGAATCGAGTTGCGCGTGCGCGATCGCGTCGTGCACGACGGGCAGCGCGGCCGCGCTGCGCAACACGACGAACATCAGCACGAAGATCAGCAGCAGAAGCCAGTCGATCTTCAGGACTGCGTCGCGTTTGACGGCAAGCAGCACGACGGCGACGCCGACGAGGCCCGGCAGCAGATGATGCGCATCGGCGAGCAGCACGAACGCGGCGAACAGCACGGCCGCGATCAGCGCCTGCATGCGCTGGACGGGAAGCGCAACGGCGTCGCCGGACAGGTCGAGCGGCTTCGCGCGGAACATCAATGCGGTCAGCGCGAGCAGCAGCGCCATCAGCGCGAGGGCGAGCGGGCCGAGCGTGACCACGAAACGGCCGAACGACACGCCGCTCAATTGCCACAGGAAAAGATTCTGCGGATTGCCGAGCGGTGTCGCGACGGACCCCGCGTTGACAGCCAGCGCGACGACGATCACGAGCCGCCGGAACGGCAGCGGCGTCAGCGCGCGCAGCGATACCATCAACGGCACGACGACGAACAGCGCGACGTCGTTGGTGAGCCACATCGACAGCACCGCGGCGAAGCCGACGAGCAGCATCGCGAGCCCGCGTTCGGAATGCACGTGATGCACGATGCGATGCGCGAGCCACATCAGGCAGCCGGACAGCTCGAGCGCCTTGGTCAGCATCAGCAGGCCCGCGAGTGTCGCGACCGTCTGCCAGTCGACACGATCCGCGAGCACCGAAAATGGTTGCGGACGCACCCATTGCAGCACGATCAGGCCAAGCGCAAGCACCGACAGTACCGGTTCCTGCGCAAGCCAGCCGAGCCACCGGCGCGGCGCCGGTGCACCCTTTTGCGTCATGGGTTGCCCGTTACTCTTCGGTCGCGACGTTGCCGCGCAGACGCGCGAGAATGCCCTCGAGCGCGTCCAGGTTGCCGAAGTCGATCAGCACCTGCCCTCGCCCGCGGCGGCCGAGCTTGATCTTCACCGTCGACGCGAGCAGGTCGGACAACTCCTCTTCGAGGCGACGCGTATCGCGGCCGCCATCGTCCTTCGCGCGCGCCTTCACGGCCGGTGCTTCCTTCGTCGTGTGCGCGACGAGCTTCTCGGTCTCGCGCACCGACATGCGCTTGTTGACCACCTGATGCGCGAGCGTGATCTGCGTGGCCGCGTCGACGGCCAGCAGCGCGCGCGCGTGCCCCATGTCGAGATCGCCGGCCAGCAGCATCGTCTGCACCGGCGACGCGAGGTTCAGCAGGCGCAGCAGGTTCGACACCGCGCTGCGCGAACGGCCGACCGATTCGGCCGCCTGTTCGTGCGTGAAACCGAACTCGTCGAGCAGGCGCTGGATGCCGTGCGCTTCTTCGAGCGGATTCAGGTCCTCGCGCTGGATGTTCTCGATCAGCGCCATCGCGGCGGCAGCCTGATCGGATACGTCCTTCACGAGCACCGGCACTTCGTCGAGGCCGGCCAGGCGCGCCGCGCGGAAACGCCGCTCGCCCGCGATGATCTCGTATTTGTCTGATGAAATAGGCCGTACCAGGATCGGCTGCATGACGCCCTGGGCGCGAATGCTTGCCGCCAGCTCCTGCAGGCTGCCCTCGTCCATCCGCGTGCGCGGCTGGTACTTGCCGGCTTGCAGCTTGCCGAGCGCGAGCGTGTTCGGTGCCCCTTCGATCTTCACCGCTTCGGTGATATCGGCACTGCCGCCGAGCAGCGCTTCGAGGCCACGTCCCAAGCCCTTCTTCTTTGGTACCGCGTTCATGTCTTTCTTCCTCGCTTCGCTCATGTCCGGATCACGACACCTCGAACGCGCGCACGCGCTCGATCATCTCGGCACCGAATTGGAGATACGCCTGCGCACCGCGCGAGCTGCGGTCGAACACGACGCCCGGCAACCCGTAACTCGGCGCTTCCGCCAGGCGCACATTGCGCGGAATCACCACGTCGAACACCTTGTCGCCGAAGTGCGCTTTCAGTTGATCGGAGACTTGCTGCTGCAGCGTGATGCGCGGATCGAACATCACGCGCAGCAAGCCGATGATCTTCAGGTCGCGGTTCATGTTCGCGTGAACCTGCTTGATCGTGTTGACGAGGTCCGACAACCCTTCCAGTGCGAAGTACTCGCATTGCATCGGGATCACGACGCCATGCGCCGCGCACAGGCCGTTCAGCGTCAACAGCGACAGCGTCGGCGGGCAATCGATCAGGACGAAATCGTAGTCGTCGGCGACGCGCTCAAGCGCGGCCTTCAGGCGGCGCTCGCGATTGTCGATGCTGATCAGTTCGATCTCGGCGCCGGACAGCTCGCGGTTCGCGGGGAGCACGTCATAGGTGACGCCTTCCGGACGCACGCGCGCGTCGGTCACCGACACGCCGTCGACCAGCACTTCGTACACGGTCGCTTCGCAGGCGGCCTTGTCGATCCCGCTGCCCATCGTCGCGTTGCCCTGCGGGTCGAGATCGATCAACAGGACGCGTTGCTCCTGCGCTGCAAGGCTTGCGGCGAGATTGACCGATGTCGTCGTCTTGCCGACGCCCCCCTTCTGGTTCGCAACGCAGAAGATCTTTGCCATCGTTGGTGTGTTCCCTTTACCTTCAAACAAACGGCGCGCTACCGCGCGCCTTCAATTCGCGTCGTCGACGGCCACTTCGAACAAATGCCGCTCCGCATCGAGCATCGGTACCGCCAGCCGGATCGTCTGCTTGACGCGGCTGCCTTCCGGCAACCGCGCAATCTCGTCGTCCGGGTGAACGCCCTTCATCGCCCAGATCGATCCGCCCGGCGCGACCAGATGACGAGCAAGTTTAACGAAGTCGGACAGATCCGCGAAAGCGCGGGATACGATGATGTCGAATTTTTCCGGCACTTCGCCCCCCGGCCGCAGCGATTCGACACGGCCGGTCACGACCGACAGGTTCGCGAGCTTCAGCTCCGCGCGCATCTGCGTCTGGAAGGCCGACTTCTTCTGCACGATATCGTTCAGCGTGACCTGCCAGCCCGGCTCGACGATCGCCAGCACGATACCGGGCAGCCCCCCGCCCGAGCCGACGTCGAGCACACGCGCCGACGCACGACCACGCAGATGCGGGATGATGGAAAGCGAATCGAGGATATGCTGGATCAGCATCTGCTTCGGGTCGCGGATCGCGGTCAGGTTGTAGACCGCGTTCCACTTGCCGAGCAGCGCGACATAGTCGAGTAGTTGGTCGCGCTGCGTATCCGTCAGCGTGAGGTCCAGTGCCGCCGTACCGTCGACGAGCATCTGTTCCAGTACGTCCCGATTAACCGCCGGCGCGCGACGCGCCGTCATCGTTGTGTCGGGACGGTGCCGTCCCCCTGCTCCGCGGCCTCTGCGGCCATGCCGTTACGGCGGCCCAGGCCGCGACGCTTCAGGTGCACCATCAGCAGCGAGATCGCTGCCGGCGTGACGCCCGAGATACGCGACGCCTGCCCGATCGTTTCCGGCCGGAACTCGTTGAGCTTCTGGCTGACCTCGAACGACAAACCACGGACCTTGCGATAATCGATACCGTCCGGCAGGCGTGTGTTCTCGTTCGCGTCGTTGCGTTCGATCTCGGATGCCTGGCGCTCGATATAGCCCTGATACTTGATGCCGATCTCGACCTGCTCCTTGATCTGTTCGAGCAGCACCGGGTCGTCCGTCAGCGGCTCCGCGGGGCCACACTCTCCGCCCTTCAGCCCGCACACACCGTCGTAGCTGACACCCGGGCGACGCAGCAGCTCCGCGAGGCTGTATTCGTGGTCGATTGCCTTGCCGAGCAACGCCGTCGCTTCTTCCGCCGGCAGCGTCTTCGGCGTGACCCACGTCGACTTCAGGCGTTCGGTTTCACGTGAAACAGCGTCGCGTTTCCGGCTGAAAGCGTCCCAGCGGACGTCGTCGACCAGCCCAAGCTCGCGGCCAATCTCGGTCAAGCGCATGTCGGCATTGTCTTCACGCAGGCTCAGGCGATATTCGGCCCGGCTCGTGAACATCCGGTACGGCTCGGCCACGCCGCGCGTGACGAGATCGTCGACCAGCACGCCCAGATAGGCCTGGTCGCGACGCGGGCACCACGCGTCCTTCTCCTGCACATAGCGGCCCGCATTGAGGCCGGCCAGCAAGCCCTGCGCAGCCGCTTCTTCGTAGCCCGTCGTACCGTTGATCTGGCCCGCAAAGAACAGCCCGTTGATCGCCTTCGTTTCGAGCGACGCCTTCAGCGCACGCGGGTCGAAGTAGTCGTATTCGATCGCGTAACCGGGGCGCAGGATATGCGCGTTCTCCAGGCCGCGCATCGAATGCACGAGCTCGAGCTGGACGTCGAACGGTAGGCTCGTCGAGATTCCGTTCGGATAGAACTCGTTGGTCGTCAGCCCTTCCGGCTCCAGGAAGATCTGGTGAGATTCCTTCGACGCGAACCGGTGGATCTTGTCTTCGATCGACGGGCAATAGCGCGGGCCCACGCCTTCGATCACGCCTGTATACATGGGCGACCGGTCGAGACCGCCGCGAATGATGTCGTGCGTGCGCTCGTTCGTATGCGTGACCCAGCACGGCAACTGCCGCGGATGCTGCTCCGCGCGGCCCAGGAATGAGAACACGGGGATCGGATCGAGGTCGCCCGGCTGCTCGTCGAGCTTCGAGAAGTCGATCGTGCGGCCGTCGATACGCGGCGGCGTACCGGTCTTCAAGCGGCCCTGCGGCAGCTTCAGTTCCTTCAGGCGCGACGACAGCGACACGGCCGCCGGATCGCCCGCGCGACCGCCCGTGTAGTTGTTCAGCCCGACGTGGATCTTGCCGTCGAGGAACGTGCCAGCCGTCAGCACGACCGCGCGCGCGCGGAAACGGATGCCGATCTGCGTGACGGCGCCGACCACGCGGTCGCCTTCGACCATCAGGTCGTCGACGGCCTGCTGGAACAGCCACAGGTTCGGTTGATTTTCGAGCCGGTGGCGGATCGCGGCCTTGTACAGGATGCGGTCGGCCTGCGCACGCGTCGCGCGCACGGCCGGGCCCTTCGATGAATTGAGGATCCGGAACTGAATACCGCTTTCGTCCGTCGCGGCGGCCATCGCGCCGCCCAGCGCGTCGACTTCCTTGACCAGATGGCCCTTGCCAATGCCGCCGATCGACGGATTGCAGCTCATCTGCCCGAGCGTTTCGATGTTGTGGGTCAGCAGCAAGGTCTTCGCGCCCATGCGGGCGGACGCCAGCGCGGCTTCCGTGCCGGCATGACCGCCACCGACGACGATGACGTCAAATTCTGTGGGAAAAAGCATGGTGGATTCCGTACGCAGAGCTGCGCACGAACCTATCAGAGAAATGTATGGGCCGAATTATAGCGGGTTCGCTTTTCCCCCGAAGGCCGTCCGAATGGTAGGGTCTGTGCATTTCGGCGATTTTTTCGCTGGGGGCGGGCGAATTTGTCGTGGCGGGCCTGCTTCGGCGGTGTGACGCGTGGTTCGACACACGTTGTCGTGCATGTGCAGAAGTCCGCCGGTTCGTCTGATCCGCGTCCGTGGCGAGCACACAGTATTTCTCTCGGTTACCTCGGGACTTATCCCTCACACCCCCGAACGACCGATGCATCGACACCCAGGCCGACCTCACAAACAAAAACGGCGTGTTTCACGTGAAACACGCCGCCCGTTTCCCCCACCGCATCAGCAATCAAGCCGTCTTCTTCGTCAACCCGAGATAAGTCTCGATCACCCGCGGATTCTGCGCAAGCTCGGCAGCCGCCCCTTCCAACGCGAACTCGCCCGTCTCCAGCACATAGCCGTAGTCGGAGATCTGCAACGCCGCCCGTGCGTTCTGCTCGATCAGTAGCGTCGCCACGCCGGTGCCGCGCAACGCGCTGATGATATGAAAGATCTCCTTCACGATCAGCGGCGCCAACCCGAGGCTCGGTTCGTCGAGCATCAGCAGGTCGGGCTTGCCCATCAGCGCACGACCGACCGCCAGCATCTGCCGCTCGCCGCCGGACAGCGTGCCGGCCGCCTGCCTGCGGCGCTCCTTCAGCCGCGGGAATAGCGCGAACACGTGGTCGAGCTGATCGAGGAAGTTCGCTTCCCCCGCCTGCTTGCGCCGGTACGCGCCGAGCACGAGGTTGTCCTCGACCGTCATCGTGCTGAACAGCTCACGCTTTTCCGGTACGAGGCACATCCCGCGCGCGACGCGCTGCTCGACCGGCAAGGCGCCAACATCGTTGCCGCGATATACGACCGCGCCCGACGCGTGCCCCGTGACCGGCAGTGCCCCCATGATCGCGTTCAGCAGCGTCGATTTGCCGGCACCGTTCGGGCCGATCACGCTGACGATCTGCCCCGCCCCGACCTTGATTGCCGCACCGTGCAGCGCTTCCACCTTCCCGTACCGCACCGCCAGCCCGCGTACTTCGAGAATCGGCATCGTCGTGTCCGTCATCACTCCACCCCGCCCAGATACGCTTCGAGCACGGCCGGGTCCTGCTGCACATCCTGCGGCAGCCCTTCCGCGATCCGCGTGCCGAATTCCATCACCACCAGCCGGTCGGTGAGGTTCATCACGAAATCCATGTCATGTTCCACGAGCAACACGCTCATGCCCTCGGCCTTCAGCCGCCGCAGCAGGTCGGCGAGTTGCTGCTTCTCCTGGTAACGCAGGCCCGCGGCCGGCTCGTCGAGTAGCAGCAGCGTCGGATCGCAGCACAGCGCACGCGCGATTTCGAGAATCCGCTGCTGGCCGAGCGCGAGGCTGCCCGCTTCGTCGTACATGTGCTTCTCGAGCCCGACGCGGCGGATCTGGCGCGCGGCTTCGGCCAGCAACTGCGCTTCCTCATGCGCATTGAGCCGAGCAATGCTGCGCCACACGCCCGTATGACCCCGCAGATGGGCACCGATCGCGACGTTCTCGAGCACCGTCATCGCCGGCAGCAGCTTCACATGCTGGAACGTGCGACCGATGCCGCGGCGGACGATCTGACGCGACGTCAGCCCGTCGATACGCTCGCCGCGGAACGTGATCGCGCCGCCGGTCGGCTTCAGCACGCCGGTCACGAGGTTGAACGTGGTCGACTTGCCCGCGCCGTTCGGGCCGATCAGCCCGATGATCTGCCCCGCTTTCACGTCGAAACTGACGTCGTTGACGGCCACGAGCCCGCCGAACTGCTTGCGTGCGTTGTCGACCACGAGCAGCGGCTCGCCGGCCACCGGCTTGGCGCGCTGCGGCAGCGGGTCGGCCTGCGCCGGCACGTGCGCGCGCGGCCCGCGTGGGAACAGTCTCGCGACGAACGGCCATACGCCCTGGCGCGCGTACTGCAGCAGCAGCACCATCAGCACGCCGAACACGATGATCTCGAAGTTGCCTTCCGAGCCGAGCAGCTTCGGCAGCAGCGTCTGCAAATAATCCTGCAGCACGGTCAGGATCGCCGCGCCGAGCACCGCGCCCCACACGTGCGACACACCGCCGACCACGGCCATGAACAGGAATTCGATCCCGTGGTTCAGGCCGAACGGCGTCGGGTTCACCGCGCGCTGCAGGTGCGCATACAGGAAACCGGACACGGCCGCGAGCACGGCCGCGTAGACGAAAATCACGACACGCATCCACGCGGTATTCACGCCCATCGCCTCGGCCATCACGCCGCCGCCGCGCAGCGCGCGGATCGCGCGGCCGGGCCGGCTGTTGAGCAGGTTCTGCACCGACACGATCGCGGCCAGCACCACGGCCCAGATCAGGAAATACAGGCTGCGCCCGCTTTCGAGCACGATGCCGAACAGGTTCAGCGCTGGAATCCCGTTGATCCCGTCGTATTTGCCGAGCACTTCGAGGTTGCCGAACAGGTAGAACAGCGCGAGCCCCCACGCGATCGTGCCGAGCGGCAGGAAGTGCCCGGACAGCCGCATCGTCACGGCACCGAGCACGAGCGCCACGAGCGCCGTCAGCACCACGCCGACGATCAGCGCGAGCCACGGCGACACGCCGTACCGCGTCGTCAGGAACGCGGTCGCATACGCGCCGATCCCGACGAACGCGGCCTGCCCGAAGCTCGTCATCCCGCCGACGCCCGTCAGCAGCACGAGCCCGATCGCGACGATCGCATAGAGGCCGATGTAGTTCAGCAGCGTGATCCAGTACTCGGGCACCTGCAGCGCGCCGGGCAGCACCGGCAGCGCGAACAGCACCACGAGAAACAGCCAGAAGGCCTTGTTGCGTACCATCGTCTTCATCGCGTCACTCCTCTTCCTCTTCCGCATGCGGCGTCACGAAGCTGCGCCACAGCAGCACCGGAATGATCAGCGTGAACACGATCACCTCCTTGTACGCGCTCGCCCAGAACGACGAATACGATTCGAGCACGCCGACGAGCAGCGAGCCGGCGGCCGCGAGCGGATAGCTGACGAGCCCGCCGATGATCGCGCCGACGAAGCCCTTCAGGCCGATCAGGAAGCCCGAGTCGTAGTAGATCGTCGTCAGTGGGCCGACGAGGATCCCGGACAGCACGCCGAGCCCCGCCGCGAACGTGAATGCGAGCCGCCCGGCTTCGGTGGTGCCGATGCCGACGAGCCGCGCACCGAGCCGGTTCACCGACGTCGCGCGCAGCGCCTTGCCGGCGATCGTGCGGCCGAAGTACACGTAGAGCGCGCCGATCAGCACGAGCGCCGTGACGACGACCAGGATGCTCTGCACCGACACCGTCAGGCTGCCGATCGCGAGCGACGCGTCCGAGAACCCGTTGGTGCGCGAGCCTTCCGCGCCGAACATCACGAGGCCGAGGCCGACCATCGCGAAATGGACGGCCACCGACACGATCAGCAGCAGCAGCGTCGTGCCTTCGGCGATCGGCTGGTACACGAGCCGGTAGACGAACGGCCCCATCGGCACGACGATCGCGAGCGTCAGCGCGATCTGCGCGAGCATCGGCATCGGCTGCGCGGCAAAGCTGCGCGTGATCGCGAACACCGCCAGCGGCAGCAGCACGTAGCGGCTGCCGAGCGTCGCGAGCGTGCGGCCGAGCTGATGGCGGCGTTCGCGATGCCGGATCAGGCCGCCGGCCTCGAGCAGGAAGCATGCGATGCCCATCACGAGCAGCAGCCAGCAGGTGGCGGGGAATTTCTGCGCCTGCAACGCGGCCAGCGTCAGCGCACCGTAGGCGACGAATTCGCCCTGGGGAATGAAGATCACCCGCGTGACGGAAAATACCAGCACGAGCGCCAGCGACAACAATGCATAAATGGCGCCGGTCGTGATGCCGTCTTGCGCGAGGATCGCCGCAATCGAGAGATCCATACGTTTCGTGTATCGAGAGAATGCTGCGGAGAAACGAAAGGCGGAAACGGCCGGGGCGCGCGCGACACGATCGGCACGTCGCGCGCCACGCGGCGGGCCCCGGGGTTCCAGGCGGCACGGGTGCGAGCCGTCATGCGCGTCACCCTGCCGACGGCATGCGCGGCGCCGTTCGCGCCGCGCATGCCGGTTTCACGTGATGCTTACTCGGCCTGCAGCTTCCACTTGCCGTCGACGATCTGCACCATCACGCGCGCACGCGTGTCGAAGCCATTGTGATCGGTCGCCGTCATGTTGATCACGCCGTGCGAGACGGGCAGATCCTTCACGCTTTCGATCGATGCGCGCAGCGCTTCGCGGAACGCCTCGGTGCCCGGCTGGCCCTTCTTCAGCGCTTCCGGAATCGCCCGCTGCAGCAGCAGGCCCGCGTCCCATGCATGGCCGCCGAACGTCGACAGCGAACCCGCGCCGTACGCCTTCTCGTACGCGGCCTTGTAGCCGAGCGCCGGCTTCTTCACCGGATTCGAATCGGGCAGCTGGTCGGTTACGAGCACGGGGCCGGCCGGCAGGATCTCGCCTTCGCAATCCTTGCCGCACACGCGCAGGAAATCGTTGTTCGCGACGCCGTGCGTCTGGTACACCTTGCCCTTGTAGCCGCGCTCCTTCAGCGTCTTGGCCGGCAGCGCCGCCGGCGTGCCGGAGCCGGCAATCAGCACCGCATCCGGGTTCGCGCCCAGCAGCTTCAGCACCTGCCCCATCACCGACGCGTCGGTCCGGTTGTAGCGCTCGTTCGACACGAGCTTCAGCCCGTTCTTCGCGGCTGCCGCGTCGAACGTCTTGTACCAGCTGTCGCCGTACGCATCGGCGAAACCGATGAAGCCGACCGTCTTCACGCCGTGCTTCGCCATGTAGCCGGCGATCGCGTCGGCCATCAGCTGGTCGTTCTGCGGCACCTTGAACATCCACGCGCGCTTCGCGTCCATCGGCGCGATGATCTGCGCGCTCGCCGCGAGCGAGATCGTCGGCGTCTTGCCCTGCGACACGGGGTCGAGCATCGCGAGCGAGTTCGGCGTGACCGACGAACCGATGATCGCGTCGACGTGATCCTCGTCGATCAGCTTGCGCACGTTCTGCACCGCGCGGCTCGTGTCGGACGCGTCGTCGAGCACGATGTACTGCACGCTCTTGCCCGCGATTTCCTTCGGCAGCAGCGCGATCGTGTTCTTTTCCGGAATCCCGAGCGAGGCGGCCGGGCCGGTGGCCGACAGCGTCACGCCGATCTTCACCTGCGCCGACGCCGTGGCCGCCGCACACACGAGGCCCGCGGCAAGCAGGGCCTCCATCCATCGATTCATCTTCATTTACGTTGTCTCCAAACGCTGCTCGAAAAAACCACGGTTGCTCGGGCGGCTCCCGGTCCCCAAACAAGTTAATATCTTAATTATCTCGCCCATCCGCGCCCATGCTCGTTTTCCCGCGAAACGCCGCACCCATGCGCCGCATGCCGATCGAAACGGCCGTTCGACCGTCACGATGCGCAGCAGCGGTGTCGTCAGGATGAAGAAGGCGAAGAAATGAGAAAGCGTGCGGAAGCTGGTTGCGCGCGCATCGATGGTCGGCACGCGCGGCGAGCGATACAACATCGGGAAGCCGGCCGCTCATGCGAATGCGAATGCAGAGACGGATGCGAGTGCAACGACCCGCACGGGCGCCGGGACGCGCATACAGGCCGCGGAGCGGCTCGGAAATGCCGCGATGCCCCGTCGCGCACCCGATGATGAACGAACGGCGCCCGCCGCCTCTGCTGCCCCGATCCACCGTGCTGCGCTGCTCATCCAACCGTACTCCCTGTTCTGCATTGTGCTTGTAGGAGAACTGCCGACCGATTTTCCCGACCGCACGGTCGGCGAAAGCCGAGTGTAACGGACGCCTTTCGCGCACGCCAACCGGGTAAGCCCGAAGCGCCTGTGCAGGATTGCGCATCGTCGGCGAACGGATCGCGGGAAACGGAAAAAACGGGGAATGCGGCGAAGCGCGGAAAAGACGCGGTGCGAACGCAAACGCGGGAAGCGGCCGTCACGCCGGCCGATGCACCATCGATGGAATCCGTGCACGCAAATGAAAAAGCGCTGTTGGATTCCGTCCAACAGCGCTTTAGGGTCCGGGCACTTTGTGCCTCGATTGTCTCCTCGTTCTCCACCTGCAAATTCGTTTCGCGGTGCATCAGAACTAGGTTGAATCTTAAAGAGGCTTAAGCACCACGACAACTTAGCATTTACCCCTATGGTGCATCGCCGCACGAAAATGGGGCACCAGCGGGCCGCGCGGTGCAGGCCCCAGCCGCCGCGCCGCCCTTCCCGGGCGGGCCGGATGGTGCTGCGCATCAACGCGCGGCGACGCGCACGGCATGCTCACGACGTCGCCCTGAGCGGCTTGATCCGCGCGACCATCTCGCCGACGATGCCGCGCCGGAACGCGAGCACGCATGCGATGAAGATCAGTCCGGTGACGATCGTCGCCGATTCGCCGAGCGAATGGAACCACGCGACGCCCGTCGTCGACGCGAGCCATTCGCCGATGTCGCCGAGCCGGTCTTCCAGCGCGACGATCAGCGCGGCGCCGAGCAGCGGCCCGAACAGCGTGCCCATCCCGCCGACGAGCGTCATCAGCACGACGAGGCCCGACATCGTCCAGTACGCGTCCGACAGCGTCTCGAAGCCGAGCACCAGCACCTTCAGCGAACCGGCCAGCCCCGCGAGCGCGGCCGACAGGATGAACGCGAGCAGCTTGAAGCGGTCGGTGTCGTAGCCGAGCGAGATCGCACGCGCTTCGTTCTCCTTGATGGCGACGAGCACCTGGCCGAACGGCGAATGGACGACCCGCACGATGAACGCGCATGCGGCCACGACCACCGCCAGCACGACGTAGTACAGCGCGACGTCGTTCGACAGGTCGAGCAGCCCGAACAGGCGGCCGCGCGGCACGCCCTGCAGGCCGTCCTCGCCGTGCGTGAACGGCGCCTGCAGATAGATGAAGTAGACCATCTGCGCGAACGCGAGCGTGATCATCGCGAAGTAGATGCCCTGCCGGCGGATCGCGAACAGCCCGACGACGAGCCCGAGCAGCGTCGCGGCGACGGTGCCGACCAGCACGCCGAGCTCCGGCGTGAAACCGAGCGTCTGCATCGAATAGCCGGTCGCATAGCCGGCTGTCGCGAGAAACATCGCATGGCCGAACGACAGCAGCCCCGTATAGCCGATCAGCAGGTTGAACGCGGCCGCGAACAGCGCGAACGCGAGCACCTTCATCACGAACACGGGATACGCGCCGATGAACGGCGCGGCGAGCAGCGCGGCGAGCAGCACGCCGTAGAGCACTTTTCTCTGCATCATTTTTCCTTGCCGAAGAGGCCCGCCGGGCGGAACAGCAGCACGATCGCCATGATCACGAACACGACGGTGGCCGATGCTTCGGGATAGAACACGCGCGTGAAGCCCTCGATCACGCCGAGCAGCAGGCCCGTGACGATCGAGCCGAGGATCGAGCCCATCCCGCCGATCACGACCACCGCGAACACGGTGATGATCATCGGCTGGCCCATCAGCGGCGACACCTGGATCACCGGCGCGGCCAGCACGCCCGCGAACGCCGCGAGCGCGACGCCGAAGCCGTAGGTGAGCGTGATCATCATCGGCACGTTCACGCCGAACGCCTCGACGAGCTTCGGGTTCTCGGTGCCCGCGCGCAAGTACGCGCCGAGCCGCGTCTTCTCGATCACGAACCACGTCGCGAGGCACACCGCGAGCGACGCGACGACCACCCACGCGCGATAGTTCGGCAGGAACATGAAGCCGAGATTGGTCGCGCCGGACAGCTGCGACGGCACGTCGTACGGCTGACCCGACGATCCGTAGATCGACCGGAACACGCCTTCGACGACCAGCGTGAGCCCGAACGTGAGCAGCAGCCCGTACAGGTGATCGAGCTTGTACAGCCAGCGCAGCATCGAGCGCTCGATCGCGATCCCGAACACGCCGACGATCAGCGGCGCCAGCACGAGCATCGCCCAGTACGGCAGCGCGAGATACGACAGGCCCATCCACGCGAGCATCGCGCCCAGCATGAACAGCGCGCCGTGCGCGAAGTTGATCACGTTGAGCAGCCCGAAGATCACCGCGAGCCCGAGGCTCAGGATCGCGTAGAACGAGCCGTTGACGAGCCCGAGCAGCAACTGGCTCAGCATCGCCGGCAACGGAATGCCAAAGATTTCCATCGACTTAGCCGTCAGAATGAGTTTCGTTGCGTACGCAACTTTCATGCAGCGCGCATGCGGGCGGCGCAGCGGGCACGTCGCCGCAGCCGCCACCGTGCGACGCGCCCGTGCGCGCCGCTACGCGATGCCTACTTCCACAACGCGCAGCGCGTCTCCTGCTTGGTGCCGAACGCCTGTTCGCCCGGAATCGTCGCGAGCACCTTGTAGTAGTCCCACGGCTCCTTCGATTCCGACGGCTTCTTCACTTCCATCAGGTACATGTCGTGGATCATGCTGCCGTCCTGGCGGATGTAGCCCTTCGCGTAGAAGTCGCTGATCTTGATCTTCTTCAGCTCGGCCATCACCTTGTCGGAATCGGTCGTGCCGGCGGCCTGCACGGCCTTCAGGTAGGTCGTCACCGACGAATAGTCGGCCGCCTGCAGGCTCGACGGCATCTTCTTCATCTTGCCGAAGTAGCGCTGCGCCCACTGGCGCGATGCCGCGTCGCGGTTCCAGTACCAGCTGTCGGTCAGCACGAGGCCCTGCGTCGTTTCGAGGCCGAGGCTGTGCACGTCGTCGATGAACATCAGCAGCGCGGCGAGCTTCATCGTCTTCATGATGCCGAATTCCTTCGCGGCCTTGATCGAGTTGATCGTGTCGCCGCCCGCGTTCGCGAGGCCGAGGATCTGCGCCTTCGACGATTGCGCCTGCAGCAGGAACGACGAGAAATCCGACGCGGACAGCGGGTGGCGCACCGCGCCGAGCACCTGGCCGCCGTTCGCCTTCACGACGTCCGACGTGTTCTTCTCGAGCGCCTTGCCGAACGCGTAGTCGGCCGTCAGGAAGAACCACGTCTTGCCGCCCTGCTTCACCACCGCCGAGCCGGTGCCTTTCGCGAGCGCCATCGTGTCGTACGCGTAGTGGACCGTGTACGGCGTGCACTGCTCGTTGGTCAGCGTGTCGGCGCCCGCGCCGATGTTGATGTAGACCTTCTTCTTCTCGGCCGCGACCTGGTTCATCGACAGCGCGGTGGCCGAGTTCGTGCCGCCGACCAGCAGGTCGAGCCCGCCGCGGTCCATCCATTCGCGCGCCTTCGACGCGGCGATGTCGGCCTTGTTCTGGTGATCGGCATAGACGACCTCGATCGGCTCGCCGAGCACCTTGCCGCCGAAGTCCGCGACCGCCATGCGGATCGCCTCGAGACCGCCCTGCCCGTCGATATCCGCGTAAAGCCCCGACATGTCGGTGATGAAGCCGATCTTCACGGTATCCGCCGCGTGGGCGGCGCCGGCGGTGAACGCGGCGCTCGCGAGCGCGAGACAGGCCTGTGCGAGGGTCTTCATTTTCATTGACGTCTCCTGTTGTTCTGATGCGTTGTGGTTGTTCGAGGGCCGCCACGGCCAGCGGCAAGGGAAACGGGGGCGTCACACACCGAGCAGGTCGTGCAGGGTCGGCATCTTGCTTTCCAGTTCGGCTGCGCGGAAATGCTCGACGATGCTGCCGTGCTCCATCACGTAGAAGCGGTCGGCGAGCGGCGCGGCGAAGCGGAAATTCTGTTCGACCATCACGATCGTGTAGCCGCGCGCCTTCAGCGCAACGATCATTCGCGCGAGCGCCTGCACGATCACCGGCGCGAGGCCTTCGGAAATCTCGTCGAGCAGCAGCAGGTTCGCGCCGGTGCGCAGGATCCGCGCGACCGCCAGCATCTGCTGCTCGCCGCCCGACAGCCGCGTGCCCTGGCTCTGCCGGCGCGACGCGAGGTTCGGGAACATCGCGTAGATCTCGTCGAGCGACATCGCATGCTCGCGCGGCCCGATCAGCGGCGGCAGCATCAGGTTCTCCTCGCACGACAGGCTCGAGAAGATCCCGCGCTCCTCAGGGCAGTAGCCGATGCCGTAATGCGCGATGCGATGCGTCGCGAGGCCGATCGTCTCGTGGCCGGCGACCTTGATCGACCCGCTGCGGCGGCCCGTGAGGCCCATGATCGCGCGCAGCGTCGTCGTACGGCCCGCGCCGTTGCGGCCGAGCAGCGTGACGACCTCGCCGCGATGCACGGTCAGGTCGACGCCATGCAGGATGTGGGATTCCCCGTACCAGGCCTCCAGGCCCGTGATCTCCAGCGCAGGCGTACCGCTCTCGACGCCGCTCAATTCGCGTTCCTCCCGTTCGCTGTGCTTCATGCGTGCGCCCCCGCGAGCGCCGCGTCGGCGCTGCCCATGTAGGCTTCGATGACGAGCGGGTTCTTCGACACTTCCGCATACGAGCCTTCGGCCAGCACCTCGCCGCGTTGCAGGACGGTGATCGTGTCGGAGATCCCCGCGATCACGTTCATGTTGTGCTCGACCATCAGGATCGTGCGGCCGCTCGCGACCTTCTTGATCAGCGCGGTCACGCGGTCGACGTCCTCGTGGCCCATGCCCTGCGTGGGCTCGTCGAGCAGCATCAGCTCGGGCTCCATCGCGAGCGTCGTCGCGATCTCGAGCGCGCGCTTGCGGCCGTACGCGAGTTCGACGGTCGGCACGTGCGCGAAATCGGTGAGGCCGACCTGCGTGAGCAGATCCATCGCGCGATCGTCGAGCCGCTTCAGCGTGCGTTCGCTGCGCCAGAAATGGAATTCGGTGCCGAGCGCGCGCTGCAGGCCGATGCGCACGTTCTGCAACGCGGTCAGGTGCGGGAACACGGCCGAGATCTGGAACGAGCGGATGATGCCGCGCCGCGCGACCTGCGCGGGCCGCTCGTCGGTGATGTCGATGCCGTTGAAGACGATCTGGCCGGCCGTCGGCGTCAGGAATTTGGTGAGGAGGTTGAAACAGGTGGTCTTGCCCGCGCCGTTCGGCCCGATCAGTGCATGGATCGCACCGCGCCGCACACGCAGGTTGACGCCGTTCACGGCGGTGAAGCCCCTGAATTCCTTCGTCAGTCCGCGTGTTTCCAGAATCGTGTCGCCGAGAATCATGTTCCCTTCCGTACGAAGTCAGGCGAAGCACCGGGAAGCCTGGCGCAAGCGGCCGCGAACAGGTCAGCGGATCAGCCGGCTGCCCCCGGGCGCCGTGGTACGCCTCGAGGGTGGTCTCCCGCGCCGACGCGTATGCACATTGCGCAACATTGTCGCGCCGTTGGTGCAGTGCAATCATCGGGATTTGCACTTATAGGGATGGCCACCCTGTCGGATGCGACCGCGCGCGAATTTCACCGTGCTTTTTTGACACGTGCATCATTACCGGTTGAGCTGCTGCAGGACATGGTACGCACGCGCCGAAAAAAGCCGCGCGACGACGCGCGGCTCGCACGGATCTTGCGCACCGGCAGCTTGTTTCGCATCGCGAATCAGCGGGCGTTCGCGCAACCGCCCGCTCGTGCGCATGTCAGCGGGCCTTCATGCCGCCGTCACCGCGGCCTCGGTTCGCACCGACGTCGTTTCGCGCGCCGCACGGCGGTCGGCGCGGATCATGTCGCTCGCGCGCTCGGCGATCATCAGCGTCGGCGAATTGGTGTTGCCCGACGTGATGAACGGCATCACCGACGCATCGACGATCCGCAGCCCGGCGATGCCGCGCACGCGCAGCCGGCTGTCGACCACCGCCCGCTCGTCGTCGGCGCGCCCCATCCGGCACGTGCCGACCGGGTGGAAGATCGTCGTGCCGACGACGCCGGCCGCATCGACCAGTTCGGCCTCGGTCCGGTACTGCGTGCCCGGCAGGATTTCCTCGGGGCGATAGCGCGCGAGCGCCGGCGCGGACGCGATGCGGCGCGTGAGGCGCAACGCGTTCGCGGCGACGTGCCGATCGTGATCGGTCGACAGATAGTTCGGCGCGATCGCCGGTGCGCTGCGCGGATCGGCGATCGTCACGTGCACGCTGCCGCGCGAGCTCGGCCGCAAGTGGCACACCGACGCCGTGAAGGCGTTGAACCCGTGCAGCGGCTCGCCGAAGCGCTCGAGCGACAGCGGCTGCACGTGGTACTGGAGATCGGGGCGCGTGAGCGCGGGATCGTCCGGATCCGATTTCGCGAACGCGCCCAGTTGCGACGGCGCCATCGACATCGGCCCGCGCTGCAGCAGCGCATATTCGGCGCCGATCATCAGCTTGCCCCACCAGCGCGCGGAGAGTGTATTGAGCGTACGCACGCCGTCGACCCGAAACGCCATCCGCAATTGCAGGTGATCCTGCAGGTTTTCGCCGACGCCCGGCAGATCGTGCACGACGTCGATGCCGAGCGCCTGCAGCCGCCGGCCGTCGCCGATACCCGACAGTTCGAGCAGTTGCGGCGAATTCACCGCGCCCGACGTCAGCAGCACTTCCGCGCTCGCCCGCGCGACGTAATCGGTGCCGCCGCCGTGGTATTCGACGCCGACCGCGCGCCGCCCGTCGAAAATCACGCGCTGCGCATGCGCGCCGGTGATCACGGTCAGGTTCGGGCGCGCCATCGCGGGCCGCAGGAACGCCTTCGACGTATTCCAGCGCACGCCGCGCTTCTGGTTCACCTCGAAGTAGCCGACCCCGGCATTGTCGCCGCGGTTGAAATCGTCGGTGGCGGGAATGCCCGTCTGCTGCGCGGCCTGCGCGAACGATTCGAGGATTTCCCAGCGCAGCCGCTGCTTCTCGACGCGCCAGTAGCCGCCCGCGCCGTGCGCGTCGCTCGCGCCCGCATGGTGATCCTCGCTGCGCTTGAAGATCGGCAGCACGCTGTCCCACGACCAGCCGGCGTCGCCGGTTTCCTGCGCCCAGTTGTCGTAGTCCTCGCGCTGGCCGCGCATGTAGATCATCCCGTTGATCGACGAGCAGCCGCCGAGCACGCGGCCGCGCGGATACGACAGCGCACGGCCGTTGAGCGCCGCTTCGGGCTGGGTCTTGTACAGCCAGTCGGTGCGCGGGTTGCCGATGCAATACAGATAGCCGACCGGGATATGAATCCAGTGATAGTCATCCTTGCCGCCCGCTTCGAGCAGCAGCACGCGGATGTCGGGATCCTCGGTCAGGCGGTTCGCGAGCACGCAGCCCGCGGTGCCCGCGCCGACGATCACGTAGTCGAATTCGCCCTCGAGCGTGCGTGGTGTACTCACGGTGTTGTCTCCTTCGTTCTTGTGTGCCGCGCTTGTGTTCCCGCGCGTCATTTTCGGCATAGTGCGCCGGGGCCGACGCGACCGATGAAGCGTACTCCCGCCGCCGTCCGCCGATCCAATGAGTTATGCTGAACTGCGTTATAAGCCGCGCTCATATCACGACGATGGATCTCACCCTGCTCCGCGCGTTCGCGACGGTCGCGCGCGAAGGCAACCTGACGCGCGCCGCCGCACAGCTGCATCTGACACAGCCGGCCGTCAGCCTGCAAATCAAGCATCTGCAGGAAACGCTGGGCGTCGTGCTGTTCACGCGTACGTCGCGCGGGCTCGCGCTCACCCGCGACGGCCAGACGCTGCTGCCGCATGCGGAACGCGCGCTAGCCGCGGCCGCCGACGTGCAGCGCGCCGCTGCCGCGCTGCGTCACGAGGTGCGCGGCCGGCTGCGGATCGGCACGATCCTCGATCCGGCGTTCCTGCGGCTCGGCGGCTTCCTGCGCGCGCTGGTCGAGACCCATCCGCAGATCGAGACCGCGCTGCGGCACGGGATGTCGGGCTGGGTGCTCGAACAGGTGCGCGCGCAGGCGCTCGACGTCGGCTACTACATCGGCCGGCCCGACGAGGACGCGCCGCGCGACAACGCGCTGTTCCACACCGTCACGCTCACGCATTTCCAGTACCGCGTGCTCGCGCCGGCTGGCTGGAAGGAGCGCGTGCAGCGCGCGCACGACTGGCGCGCGCTCGCCGCGCTGCCGTGGATCTGGACGCCGCCCGCGTCCGCGCACCACCGGCTGCTGTCGCGGCTGTTCGCGGCGGCCGGCGCGCAGCCGGTCAAGGTGGCCGAGGTCGACCAGGAGCAGTCGATGCTCGACCTCGTGAAATCGGGGATCGGGTTGACGCTCGCACGCGATTCGACCGCGCTGGCCGAGGCGCACGCGCATGCGCTGACGATCGTCGAACGCGTGACGGTGCCCACCGAACTGACGTTCGTGACGCTCGCCGAGCGGCGCGACGAGCCGGCGATCGCGGCCGCGCTGCGGCTGATCGAAGCGCAGTGGGCGATATGAGCGGCGCTCATCGTGCGTGATCGGGCTGGCGGGTGAAAAGATCGCGCGGATAGATCGACCGGCGGTTCAACTTTCGTTCCGGTCCAATTGAAGCGAGTGAAAGACGTTTGTAATCTCGTTGATTCGTCTATCGAACACGGGAAATCCAGACATGACCGGTCCGCTCGCCGATCACGCGCGATCGCAAAGCTTCGCGGTATGCGATGCGTTGCGACGCCATCGCCGCACGCTCGCTGAAAACCTGCCTCCCCATACCAGCATTCGCACGCATCAACGCAACGGCTGGTTGATCGGCGACGATTCCTTCAGTGGCGATTTCGATCTCGATCCGCATCTTGCGAGCGAGCTTCTGCACGCGCTCGTCACATCGGGCCAGTGTTCCGCGTCCGACTGGGTGCATGACGTCGCGGACAGCGGGCATACCGGCGATCCAGGAACGCTCGCCCGGCTTTACGAAGAAGGCCGCAACAACCTGGTGGGGCCGGGAAGCATCGTCGGAAACCTCAACACCGGGCTCGGTGCGGCCCATGCTGCGCATGCGCTGTCCCTGAAACGCAACATCGACGCGGGCGCGCAGACGTTGCTCCGCCGCGCTGCACCAAGCGTGAAGATCAACCATTCCGTCACGCTCTATGACGCCAACACCACGGGAAAGGGAAAACCCCGTCCGAAGCTGCGGATACGCAACCTGCCGATCCAGAGCGTCCAGCCGGCGCTCGGGCCGCATGCGAAGCACAATCCGCGCACGCAAACCACGACTGCCGCGCTCAAGGCGGCGGATCTCAAACAGCTCACGCCCAGGATTTCGCCACTCAGGCACCTGTACGCCGGCAGCCTGATCGGCAGCGGTGTTCTGACGTTTGCGCCGAGTCTGGCACTCGACATGGCGGCGAGTATCAGCCGGGATACGCAGGGCGCGTTGAGATTCGACAGTCGTGCGTTCATGCTCGCGTCTGCGCGGAGTCAAAGCGGGAATCTACTCGGGTTTGGTTTTTCGACGGCAACGTCCGCTATTCTCCTCTGGGCCGGCGCCAGTGCGCTCCCGGTCATTCTGTTCTCGTTCGGAGTCGGATTCGGCATACAAGTGCTCTGGAACGCCTCCATCGGCCCCGACCTTGCAGAATCGCAAGCCCGACGCCTGCTGGATAACTGACATGATGTTTCCCGATCTCGAGCGCGCCCGCCCGCTTCTTCGCCATGCGCCGATTTACCTCGGCCTCGTCAACTTCATACTCGTCGGCCTCTGCCTGAGCGTCATCGCGAAAGCTAACGGCATCGCGTTCAAGCTTATAAGTGGGCCTATGCTGGCGATCCTTGTCGCGGGACCGGCTGCCGGATACCACATCAAATACCGTTCCACGCTGTCCGTACGCTCGCTGGCGGCGATCATGATTTATATCGTTGGCGGATTCGGTCTCCTGATGGGTACCGCTTTGTTGAGTGCGTGGTCGCTCATCGAAAAACCGGCGTCCAGCATGCCGTACCTGCTTTTCGTGTTTCTTTATCACGCAACCATATTGACCGCACTCGCGTTGCCGTTTGCCCTCAAACTCCGCGAACTGAAGCGCCATCCCGATCGCCGTTTCAGGAATAACCAATACCTCGCCGATACCCGCACGTTCACGATCGATCCCAACTGCGGAAAGACCGTTCCCACTAACAGGCTCGCGCCAGCGACCATCGCCCTGACCGTCACCCTGCCGATTGCGTTGAATACCTACATCGGCAAAAACAGCAGCGCGCTTCTGATCGCGACATCGCTGTACGCGCTGTTATTTTCTTACGTCGCCGCCGTCTTCATCGGGCCGAAACTGGCCTACCTGTATGAGTTGTACCGATATGAGCGCCAAACCGGCCGACGCTTCATCAACCAGGAATACGAGAAAGTACAGGCGCTCCGCCGCACCTTCCTCCTGTGCCGCTTGTTGGCGAAATTGGCATCGTTTCGGCGCGCGCACTGATGATGTTTCCCGACCTCGAGCGCGCGCGGCCGCTTCTCTGCCATGCCCCGCTTTGCCTCGGCCCTTGCAGCGTCATGATCGTCGGCTTCTGCCTGTACGCCATCGCGAAGGCAAACGGCATCGCGTTCCAGATCATGAGCTGGCCCATGCTTGCGATTCTTGTCGCAGGGATGGCTGCCGGATACCAGATCAAGTATCGCTCCACGCTGTCCGTACGTTTTCTGGCGGCGTTCACAGTCTATATCGTTGCCGTATTCGGTCTTCTGATGGGTACCGCTATGTTGAGCGTGTGGTCATTCATCGAAAAACCAGCATCCACCAAGCCGTACCTACTTTTCGTCTTCCTCTATCACGCGGCCGTGCTGGCCTCGCTCGCGTTTCCGTTTGCCCTCAAGCTCCGCGAACTCAAGCGCCATCCCGGTCGCCGTTTCAGAAATAACGAATACCTCGCTGATATCCGTTCGTTCACGATCGATCCCAATTGCGGCAAGACCGTTCCCACCAACAGGCTCGCACCGGCGACCATCGCCTTGACCGTCAACCTGCCGATTGCGCTGAATACCTACATCGGCGAAAGCAGCGGCGCGATTCTGATCGTGACATCGCTGTACACGCTGACATTTTCTTACGTCACTGCCGTCTCCATCGGGCCGAGAGTGGCCTACCTGTACGAGTTATACCGGTACGAACGCCAAACCGGCCGACGCTTCATCAATCAGGAATACGAGAAAGTTCAAGCGCTCCGCCGCACCTTCCTGCTGTTCCGCCTGTCGGCGAAACTGGCATCGCTTCGGCGCGCGCGCTGATCCCTGCGAGCCCCGCATTGCGCCCCTACCCTCCGCAGCAGTCGGCTCGCCGCCCGCTCGTCACGCCACCTACCCAGGCTTTTTGCTAGATTGTGCGTTCGCACACCGCGAGACCCCGATTGAAGGAGACCCGCATGGCCCGCAACATCGAGATCAAAGCCCACGCCCGCGAATTCGACCGGCTGCGCGAACAGGCGGCGAAGCTCGCGACCGAAGCGCCGCTCTTCTACCGTCAGCAGGATTTCTTCTACGACGTACCGCGCGGCCGGCTGAAGCTGCGCCGCTTCGAGGACGGCACGCCGGCCGAGCTGATCTTCTATCAGCGCGACGACCGCGACGGCCCGAAAGCGTCGTACTACACGCGCAGCCCGGTGACAAACCCCGACGCGATGCATGCGCTGCTCGCCACCGCGCTGACCACGCGCGGGATCGTGACGAAGGAGCGGCACGTGTACCTCGCGGGCCGTACGCGCATTCACCTCGACCGCGTCGACGGCCTCGGCGATTTCATCGAGCTGGAGGTCGTGCTCGGCCCGGACGACGACGAAGCCGGCGGCGAGGCCGAGGCGCATGACGTGTTCGCGAAGCTCGGCGTCGCGCAGGAGGACCTCGTCGCGGTCGCTTATGTCGACCTGCTGAACGCCGACGCGCAATCCGAAGCGGCCTGATCCGGCCCCACGAGCGGCGGGGCCGCGCGCCCTGCCGTCAGCGTCGGCGCGCCGTCACGCGGCCCCCGGCGCCAGGTGCGCCAGCGGCAGCGCACCGTTGCGCTTGAAGGTCGTCAGCACGATGTTCGAGCGCACGCTGTCGACGCCCGGCACCCGCATCAGCTTCTTCATCACGAACTGCGACAGCGCGTTGAGATCGGGCGCGACGATCCGCAGCAGGTAGTCGGCATCGCCCACCACCGCGTGGCATTCGAGCACTTCGGGCAACACGTCGATCTGCTGCTGGAACTGCTCGATGATCGAATCGCCGTGATGCTTGAGCTTCAGGCTCGTGAACGCGGTCACGCCGAGCCCGAGCTTTTCGGGGCGCAGCATCACGCGGTAGCCTTCGATCACGCCGGCCGCCTCGAGCCGCTGCAGCCGTCGCCCGATCTGCGACGGCGACAGCGGCACCTCCTCGCCCAGCTGCTGATGCGTCGCGCGACCGAAGCGCTGCAGCACGTCCAGCAGCGCGAGATCGAAGTGATCGAGTTCCACCATGAGTGTTCTCCGCATTGACTCTTGATTTGATGCGCGATTATCGCATCATCATGCAAATCTTCGCCAACTATGCGCCCAATCCGCGCGCATCCCGCTCTACACTTGCATGGTTCCCAACCACAGCGTGCAGAGCCTGATCATGTCCACCGTCGTCACCGCGAAACTGCAAGAGCAGTTCGACGCGGGCCTCGAAACCCGTGCCGATTTCACCATCGACCAGCCACTGCAGCGCTACGGCCAGGTCGACCACGCGGTGTGGAAGCAGCTCTATGCGCGCCAGTCGGCGCTGCTGCGCGGCCGTGCGTGCGACGCGTTCGTCGCCGGGCTCGGCAAGATCGCGCTGCCGGCCGATCGTGTGCCGTCGTTTGCCGACGTGAACCGCCAGCTGAAGCCCGCGACCGGCTGGGAAATCGTCGCGGTGCCGGGCCTCGTGCCCGACCGCGTGTTCTTCGCGCACCTCGCGAACCGGCGCTTCCCGGTCACCTGGTGGATGCGCCGCCCCGACCAGCTCGACTACCTGCAGGAACCCGACTGCTTCCACGACCTGTTCGGCCACGTGCCGCTGCTGATCGAGCCGGTGTTCGCCGACTACATGCAGGCGTATGGCCGCGTCGCGCTCGCGGTCGCCGACGACGAAGCAGCGCTCGCGCGGCTCGCGCGGCTCTACTGGTATACGGTGGAATTCGGGCTGATTCGCGACCCGCGCGGGACGAACGGCCTGTCGATCTACGGCGCCGGCATCGTGTCGAGCAAGGGCGAAAGCCTGTACAGCCTCGAAAGCGCGGCGCCGAACCGGCTCGGGTTCGACCTCGAGCGCGTGATGCGCACGAAGTACCGGATCGACACGTTCCAGAAGACCTACTTCGTGATCGACGATTTCGCGCAGTTGTTCGCGCTCGCCGACGTCGACGGCCGCGCGCTGGCCGACCGGCTCGCGGCGCTGCCCGAATTCGCGGCCGGCGCGGTGCTCGAAACCGACCGCGTGCTGCATCGCGGCACGGGCGAAGGCTGGCCCGACGACGCCGACGCGTGACGCGCCGGGCGCCCGCGCGAACCGCCGCCCGCCCGTCGTCCTTCGCGCAACTATGAAACAATGAACGATGCCGGCTGCGCCGCGCGGCGCAGCCGCGCGCGGGCGCCGTTACCGAACGAGAGGTGCAAGATGATCCACAAGCTCACATCCGAAGAACGCAAGACGCGGCTCGAAGGCCTGCCGCTCTGGACGGCCGTGGCGGGCCGCGACGCAATCCAGCGCCGCCTGCGCTTCGCCGATTTCAACGAGGCATTCGGCTTCATGACGCGTGTCGCGATCAAGGCGCAGGAGATGAACCACCATCCGGAATGGTTCAACGTGTACAACCGCGTCGACGTCACGCTGTCGACCCACGACGCAGACGGCCTGACCGAACGCGACATCGAACTCGCGCGGTTCATCGACGGCGCCGCCGCGCACGCGCAACCGGGCGCGTGAGTCCCGCCTGCACCGCCGCGCATCGTTCGTTGCGCGGCGCGTCAACTTTTCATTTCGCTGAACGTTTTCTAGGATGTACTCAGCGAAAGCCTTCAGCTTTCCAAGCCATCCTTAAGGCGCACGTAAGTCTCGTACGCTTTCCGCGCCTTGGGGTCCAAACCTTCCAGTTGCAGCGCGCTTTCGCGCTGTACAATCAGCAGCGCATACGGCTTGGAAAGCGCGCTAGCCTCTTCGCAGAGTTTGAGTTCGTCGCCGCTCGACGGCGAGCGGGCGCGCCAGAAATTGATCGCGGCTTCGAGGTCGTGGATCGAAATATCGGACATGATTGGATTTAATCGTTCGCTGGCCGCCATGCTTGATGTCAGGCGATGCGGCGCCCCTGTGGAAACGGCTTCGTGCTGTCCGCGTGCCTGAACCGCCAACCCATTGTACTTGAGCGAACTTCATGCGACTCCTTCTGATCGAAGACGACCGCCCCATCGCACGCGGTATCCAGAGCAGCCTCGAGCAGGCTGGCTTCACCGTCGACATGGTGCATGACGGCATTTTTGCCGAACAGGCGCTGGCACAGAATCGCCACGAACTCGTGATCCTCGACCTCGGCCTGCCGGGCATCGACGGGATGACGCTGCTCACGCGCTTTCGCCAGACCAACCGCCACACGCCGGTGATCGTGCTGACCGCGCGCGACGAGCTGAACGACCGGATCCAGGGCCTGAACTCGGGCGCCGACGACTACATGCTCAAGCCGTTCGAGCCGGCCGAGCTCGAAGCGCGCATCCGCGCGGTGATGCGCCGCAGCGGCCCGCACAGCGACATGCCGCGTCCGGAAGTGTCGCTCGGCGGCGTCCGCCTGTCGGGTGTCGACCGCCGCATCTTCAACGACGACAAGCCGCTCGAACTGTCGCCGCGCGAATTCGCGGTGCTGGAAATGCTGCTGCTGCGTCACGGCCGCGTCGTCAGCAAGGCCCAGTTGCAGGATCACCTCACGCACTTCGGCGGCGATCTCGGCGACACCGCGATCGAAGTCTACGTGCACCGCGTCCGCAAGAAACTCGAGCAGTGCCGGGTCGAAATCGTCACGGTGCGCGGCTTCGGCTACCTGCTGCAGGAAATCCGCCAGACCGCGAGCGTCTGAGCGACGCCGCGCGCCGGCCGCCCGCGTGCGGACGGCTCCGCATCGCCGCCCGGCGCACGACCGCGCCGCTCTCCGTGAGCGGCGCTTATCCATTTGCCCGTCGAAATGTCTTCTGATCCGGCTGTGACCACCAGCCTGCGCCGCTCGCTGCTCCGGCGCCTCGCCGCCCCGCTGTCGATGCTCGCGCTGATGAGCGGCCTGATCGCCTACTGGCTCGCGTGGCAATACACGCAGCACGTGATCGACCGCTCGCTCGCCGATCTCGCGACCGCCATCTCCAAACAGATCCAGATCGCCGGCCCGGATGCGCCGTTCACGGTGCCGCCGCTCGCGCAGGCGATGTTCTCCGATCCCGCCGAAGCGTTGATCTACCGGATCAGCGACGGCGAGCAGGAACTCGCCGGCGACCCGAAGCTGCCGCTGCAGGGCATCAACGTGCGCCGCATGCATCACGCGTACGTGTTCGAGGCCGAGTACGACAACCGCGCGGTGCGGGTCGCACAGGTGCGCGTCGACGACGTCGAGGGCGGCAAGCCGATGGTCGTCGAAGTCGCTCAGCCGGTACGGCACCGCTACCGGATCGCGGCCGAATTCCTCGTCGCGATCATGATGCCGTTGCTGCTGCTGCTGCTCGCGGGCTGGGGCATCGTATGGCGCGTCGTGAACCAGCAGCTGGGCCCGCTCACGCACCTCGCCGATTCGCTGAACCGGCAGACCCACACGTCGCTGGAGCCCGTGGACGAAACCGACGTGCCGCTGGAGATCCGGCCGCTGACGAGCGCGATGAACGCGCTGCTCGGCCGGCTGAAGACCGCGCTCGACGCGCAGCGCAAGTTCATCGCCGATGCCGCGCACCAGCTGCGCACGCCGCTCACCGCGGTGAAGCTGCATGCCGAGCAGGCGGCCGTCGCGCGTGATCCGCAGCAGACCTTCGCCGCGGTGCGCGAGCTGCGCGCGGCCGCCGACCGCGCGGTGCGGCTGTCCAACCAGCTGCTGTCGCTCGCGCGTGCCGAGCCGGGCGAACAGGCCGCCCGCTTCGTCGATGTCGATCTCGCGGCGATGGCGTTCGAGACGGGTGCCGAATGGGTGCCGCGCGCGCTCGCATCGCATGTCGACCTCGGCTTCCAGCGCAGCGACGACCCGGGCGACGACGAGAAGCTGAACGTGCGCGGCAACCCCGTTCTGTTGCGCGAGGTGATCGCGAACCTGCTCGACAATGCGCTGAAGTACGTGCCGCTCGCGCGGCCGGACGGCGCGCGGATCACCGTCAACGTCGCGCGCGGTACGCTCGACGACGGCCAGCCGGCCGCGGAGATCGTGGTCGAGGACAACGGCCCGGGCGTGCCCGCGAATCAGCAGGCCGACCTGTTCAAGCGCTTTTTCCGCGGCGACGCGCAAAGCGGCAACGGCGTTGAAACGGGCGCCGGGCTCGGGCTCGCGATCGTGCACGACATCATCGCGATGCACGGCGGCACCGTGTCGTACGAGGATGCATCGGAAGGCGGCTCGCGCTTCGTGGTGAGGGTGCCGCTCGCCGCGCGCACGGAAAAACCGGCCAGCGAAACGCCGGCCGCGGCGCCGACGCACTGAACGATCGATCACCGGTCGATTCGCAGCGGGCAACCACCGGCCCGTTGCTCGGGCCGCGCGCCGGAAAGGAACGGAAAGACGGACAGCGGACGACGGGCCGCCATGACGCGGCAACCGACGGCTGAAACGACGGCGGCAGCGCGCGATGCGCTGCCGCCTGCATCACTTCCTGTTCTTCTTGTCCTTCGACCCGGAGGCGGACTTGCCGTCCTTCTTGTCCTTCTTCTTTTTCTTCTTCCCGCCTTCGTCGGACGTCGCGAGCAACGTGCCGCGGCACGACTCGGCGCCGCAGTGGCACGCGTATTCGCGCTTGAGCTTCTTCGTCAGCTTCGCGTCGATCACGAGGCCATAGTCGTAGAACAGCTCCTCTTCCGGCCCGATGTCGCGCAGCGCGTGGATGTATACGCGGCCCTTGACTTCCTCGGCCTCGCAGTTCGGCGCGCACGAATGATTGATCCAGCGCGCGCTGTTGCCGTCGACCTTGCCATCGATCACGCCGCCTTCATCGAGTGCGAAGTAGAACGTATGATTCGGCTCGCTCGGGTCGTGCGGATGACGGCGCAGCGCTTCCTTCCACGAGATTCGCTCGCCCTTGTATTCCACTACGCGCTCGCCGGCCTTGATCGGCGCCACGGCAAACACGCCCTTGCCGTGTACTCCCGAGCGGCGCACCGCGATCCTGCGTGAACTCATCGAACCAATCCTTGTGAAGACGACTTGAATGGAAGCGGCCGCGATCGCGGCCGGGCGCCGCGCCAAACGAAAACGCGGCACCGGTCGGTGCCGCGTCGGGGGAGGCGGCGAATCACCCGCATCCTACACGTTCACGATTGCTTCGTTCAACATCGCGCGCAATATTGCGCGATGTACTCAGCGCTGGCCGAACGAGACGTCGCCGAACAGCGCCTTGTGCTCGCGCGGCTGCGAGCGCCAGTACTGCGGCGGCGCCGTCACCTGCGCGCCGAGCTCGGCCGCCGCGTGCCACGGCCAGCGCGGGTCGTACAGCATCGCGCGCGCCATCGCGACGAAATCGGCATCGCCGGCCTCGATCAGCCGGTTCGCATGCGCGGGTTCGTTGATCAGGCCCACCGCGATCGTCGGCATGCCAACCGCCCGCTTCACCGCCTGCGCGAACGGCACCTGGTAGCCGGGCGACAGCGGAATCTTCTGCAGCGGCGACACGCCGCCGGACGACACGTCGATCCAGTCGCACCCGCGGCGCTTCAGTTCGTGCGCGAAGGCAATCGTATCGTCTAGCTCCCAGCCGCCTTCGACCCAGTCGGTCGCGGACACGCGCACGCCGACCGGCCGGTCTTCCGGAAACGCGGCGCGCACGATCTCGAAGATCTCGAGCGGAAACCGCATCCGGTTTTCGCGCGAGCCGCCGTATTCGTCGGTGCGCCGGTTCGCGAGCGGCGACAGGAACTGATGCAGCAGGTAGCCGTGCGCCGCGTGCACCTCGATCGCATCGATGCCGAGCCGCGCAGCGCGCTTCGCCGACGCCGCGAACGCGTCGCGAATGCGGTTCAGGCCCGCCGCATCGAGCGCGAGCGGCGGCGTCTCGCCGTCCTTGTGCGGCACGGCCGACGGCCCGTGCGGCAGCCAGCCGCCGTCGGCGACCGGCACGAGCTGGCCGCCCTCCCACGGCGTCGCGCTCGATGCCTTGCGCCCCGCGTGCGACAACTGCATCGCGATGCGGATCGGCGAATGCTTGCGGATCGCGGCCAGCACCGGCTTCAGCGCGGCTTCGGTCACGTCGTCCCACAGGCCGAGGTCGCCATGCGTGATGCGTCCGTCGGGTTCCACCGCGGTCGCTTCGATGCACAGCAGCCCCGCACCCGACAGCGCGAGATGGCCGAGATGAATCATGTGCCAGTCGGTCGCTTCGCCGCGTTCGGCCGAGTACTGGCACATCGGCGAAATCACGATCCGGTTCGGAAGGGTCACGCCGCGCAGCGTGAACGGAGAAAACAGCGCAGTCATGGAAGCCGCTCGCCAGGAAAGGGAAAGAGCGGACGAGCGTAGCACGCAGGCTCGAAGCGTGCAGACGGCGTGCTCGGCAGTAAGCGGATGGTCAGGTACGGCCGGCCGGATGCCGACGGTGCGGAGAACGTGCGGGGTACGGCGACGCGCCGGCCCGCAACGGATGCAGGCCGGGCCAGCGCTTTGCCGCAAGCGGGGCCGCCCGGGGTGTCAGAGCCCGACGCTGTCGAGCCACTCGGCGAACATGCGGCGCGCGGCCGTCTCGAGCGCGGGGCCGTGCTGCGCGGTATCGGCGCGCAACCGGCGCGCGTCGACGCCTGGCGTCGCGGCGATTTCGCCGGCGTTCGCGATCAGCCACGGTTCGAAGCGATCGGTACGGATCTCGGGATGACATTGCAGCGCCAGCACGTGCTGCCCCCAGGCGAACGCCTGGTGGCGACAGGCCGGTGTGGACGCGAGATGGATCGCACCGCCCGGCAGGTCGAACGTATCGCCATGCCAGTGCAGCATCGACGTCGTCGCGCCGTCGAGATGGCGCAGCGGCGACGCACGGCCGGCGTCGGTGAGCGTCAGCGGCGCCCAGCCGAGTTCGTGCTGCGCGGCCGGATAGACGCGCGCGCCGAGCGCCCGTGCGATGAACTGCGCGCCGAGGCAAATGCCGAGGATCGGCAGCCCCGCGTCGATGCGCTGGCGCACGAGCGCCAGGAGCGGCGCGATCGACGGGTACTGCGCATCGTCGTACACGCTGAGCGGCCCGCCGAGCACGACGAGCAGCGACGGCTCGAGCACGTCAAGCACCTCGACCCGCGACGATCCGACATCGACATAGCGCACCCGTCGACCGCGTTCGCCGAGCACCTGCTCGAAGCTCCCGAGATCCTCGAAATGCACGTGGCGGATCGCCACGACTTCAGCGTTCATCATCGGCCTCCCGGTCGATCGACGGACGTCAGCCGGCGAAAATCTTCCAGGTCTTCTTCTGCGTCGCCGCGTCGGCCTCTTCCTGCCCCGAGCAGTCGAGACGCAGATCGCTGTCGGACATCGCGACGTCGAACACCGCGCAGTGATGCACCGTCTTCTTCGACGGCTTGCCCGGCTGGAAGTGGCTGCACGTCAGGCACATGCGCTGCGGCGGCGTCGCGCCGGCCACCTGCAGTTCGCGCAGCGTCTTCAGCAGCGCGCGATACAGCGCGCCCTGCTCGTCCGCGCCGAGCTTGCCGACCGCTTTCGTCAGGAATTCAGGCCATTGCAGCGCCTTCTTCGCGGCCGTACGGCCACGTGCCGACAGGCGCACGGCCAGTGCCCGGCCGTCGTCCAGCGCACGGCGCTTTTCGACGAGCCCCTTCGTCTCGAGCGTGCTGACCGCATCGCTCGTGGTGGCCGCGGTGAGCTGCGTCTCGCGCGCGATCTCGCCGAGCCGCATCGGGCCCTTGCGCTGCAGCAGCAGCACGAGAATCTCGCCCTGCGTCGGCGTGAGGCCGGCGCCTTCCGCCCAATCCCATGCCTCGCTCCGCATGGCCGTGCTCAACCGCAGCAGGCTATGGGTCACACGTCCCGCAGCCTGGTTCCCGTAAACGCCTTCGCTCATAGTCTTTTCGCTTTGCCGCCGCCCGGTTGGCCGAGCGGCCGTAGTGTGGAGATCGAATCTATCTCAAAACAGACGCGCTCTGTCGAGCGCGTCGACACGGCCGTCGCGAGGCACACGCGGCGGTCGCGTTCGCGGCGACCGGAGAGACACGCATCGTTCCGGCGTCCGCAAAGCCGACATTCTAAGCGAGAGCGGAAAATCGCACAGCTAAGTTATCCCCTGCGCGCTGTGGAAAATCGCTGAATAACCGTAATTTTTCGTTGTGCGCGCAATGTCGCGCGCCCGCGAGACGGGGCGCGCCGACATTGTCCTGTCCGGATCGGCCATCGGCCGCACGGTGATGATCCACCGGGTTATCCCGCGCGCAGAGCGTTGACTTTGCAGCGGAATATCCGGTTATCCACAGATTTTCAGGAGGCCTGCCGACGATTGCGGGCCGACCCGGCGCGGACTGCCGTTCAGCGAATCGCGGCGCGGTCGATCCTGCAATCTGCAAAACATATTTTCACTCGCGCCAACGTAAGCACTGCTGCCGGACCGTCTCGTTCAGCGATTTTTCCTGTTTGAAAACGGTTCTCAACCACGATGCGTCGTTCACGCGTGCCTTCGCGAGCGCGCCGATCTCGTCGAGCGCCGCGCGCGAACCGAGGGCCGCCGCATGCGGCGCGATCCGGTCGAGCGTGTCGAGGATGTCTTCCGCGATCGTGCGGCGCTCGCCCGTCTGAGGATTCACGCAGGTGCCCTCGAGCCCGAAGCGGCACGCTTCGAAACGGTTGAACGTGTAGACGAGGTAATCGTCCTCCGACAGCTTCAGCGGCCGGTCGGTCAGCAGGTAGCGTGCGAGCGTCTGGATGTAGCAGGCGATCGCCGCCGCGCGATCGACCGACAGCGGCGTGTCCATCACGCGCACCTCGATCGTGCCGTAGCCGGGCTTCGGCCGGATGTCCCAGTAGAAGTCCTTCATCGAGTTGACGACGCCCGTGTTCACCATCTTCGTGAAGTACTCCTCGAAGCTGTCCCAGGTCAGCACGAACGGCGCGCGGCCCGACAGCGGGAACGCGAACACCGAATTCAGGCGCGCCGAATGGAAGCCCGTGTCGACGTTCTGCACGAACGGCGACGACGCGGACAGCGCGATGAAGTGCGGAATGAAGCGCGACATCGAGTGCAGCAGGAACAGCGCGCTGTCGGGATCGGGGCAGCCGATGTGCACGTGCTGGCCGAACACGGTGAACTGCTTCGCGAGATAGCCGTACAGCTCGGAGATGTACTGAAAGCGCGGCGCATCGTAGATCTGCCGGTCGCTCCATTGCTGGAACGCATGCGTGCCGCCGCCGGCCAGCCCGACGTTGAGCTGGTCGGCCGCCTTCACGAGCACGTCGCGGATCGCATGCAGCTCGCTGACGGCCTGCTCGTGCGAATGGCAGATGCCGGTCGACAGCTCGATCATGCTTTCGGTGATTTCCGGCGTGATGTTGCCCGGGAAAGTCTCGGCCTGGATCAGGCGCATCAGGTCGGAGGCCGCTTTGGTCAGGTCGTAGTTGTGCGTGTTGACGACCTGGATCTCCAGTTCGACGCCGAACGTGAACGGCTCGGAATTGACGAAGGTTTCGAGTGCCATGGCAGGTTCCGGAATCAGTTGCTGTCGCTGCGTTCGCCGACGGCCGACAGGCAGCGGTAGACGACGAACGGGCTGACGAGCTGCAGGATCACGATCGAGCACATCACGATCGCGCGCAGGTGCGGGTCGAAATTCGGATAGAGCTGGTAGGTATCGTCGACGAGCAGGTACGACAGCGCGGACATCGGCGTGAGCGCGATGCCGAGCGCGACGCCCTGCTTCATCCCGAGGCCGCTCGGCTTCGCGAACGCGACGACGCCGGCCAGCTTCGCGGCGAGCCGCGTGACGATCAGCACGATCGCGAGCAGCCCGCCGAGCGCGATGTCGCCCCACGTAAACGACGTGAGCGTCAGCACGAACAGCACCACCGTCAGCAGCCAGCCGGCCGTGCCGAAGTGCTCGGGCCACAGCTGCGGGCGCGCCTCGAGGTTCTTCACGATGATGCCGGCGAGCAGCAGCGTGAGCAGCGTCGACAGCTTCAGCGCCTGCGCGACGGCGATCGCGAGCATCACGAGCCCGAACAGCGCGACGAACGAATGCTCGTCGCGCATCGTCGCGGTCATGTGGCGGAACAGGTAATTGCACGAACGCGCGACCAGATACGCGACGATGAACGAACCGGCGATCAGGTAGACGGGCTGCAGGATCGTCGCGAAAACGTTGCCGTACGCTTCCTGGTGCAGCCAGCTCGTCACGAGCTTGGTCAGCACGATCGCGTACACGCTGTTGAGCGCGGTGAGCGTGATCAGGCGTTGCGACACCTGCCCTTCCGCGCGCAGTTCCGTCTTGAGCTGGATCACCATCGACGGCGATGTGGCAATCGCGATCGCCGACAGCACGAGCGCGACCATTCCCGATACGCCGAGCGCGAGCATCACGAACAGCACGAGCACGAACGTGAGCGTGGCTTCCGCGAGGCTCGACGCGACGAGCCACGGATTGCGCCGGATCCAGCGCAGGTCGAGGCGGCTGCCGAGCTCGAACAGCAGCAGGCCGAGCGCGACATCCATCAGCAGCCGCGACGTTTCGTCGGTGCTGGTGTCGATCACGCCGAATCCGAACGAACCGGCGATCAGGCCGATCACGGCATAGCCGGTGATGCGCGGCAGGCGCCACGCGCGATAGCACAGCTCGCCGCACAGGCCGGCTGCGAACAGCGCGAGCCCGGCCCAGAACACGGCATCCGGCGCGAGCGGCCAGTTGGGCAGGAATGAGAACGCCGACTTCATCGTGGTGACTTCTCCTTTGGAAGCAACCGCCAGCGACGCGGGTCAAGCGACAGGAATGGATGCGCGCCGGCTGGGTATCGCCCCGAATGTGATTGTTGTGCTCGACGACGGCGGTACATGGGATCCGCCTGTTCCACCACAGGGCGGAACGTCGTTCAGGTTGCCGATCTGGATTGTCGGCCTGGTGTGTGAACGGACTGCGCAGTCCCGAAGATTCAGATTCGAAACCGTGCCGACCGTTCCATTGAAGCATGTCCGGCGCCTGGCCGAACGAACGCGAAGGAAACCGATTGTGCCACAGCTTTTTCGCTCCGGAACCGATTGAATCGACTCGCGGCGCTGTGCGGCACCGCAGGTCTTTGGTTTCAAAGGTTTACCTGTATATATACGTAGTAGAAGTTAACAAAGGACGCACAGTTCTGTGGATAACTCCGGTTTACATCGGCGGATCAATGGGTTGGCGAAACCATAACCGGTTGCACAGGCTGTTCGTGCACAGGCATTTGAATTGAGCAACTTTCGGGCCGCCGCGCAGCTGTGCCGAGTTGCCCAGTTTACGTCCACTGTGATTGCACACGAAGTGCGTACGGATTCCACGCGGTTATCCACAACGTCGCGTGGATAACCTTGCACGGAAAAATCGGGAAACTGTGAAGAAGGTGCGCGATCGGTCAGCCGGCCGAGCCCACGCGGCGGGCGCGCAGTGCGCGGATCAGGAAGCGGGCGGGATCGACCGCGTCGGCGAGTTCGCGCTCGAGCGGCCAGGGCTCGCCCTCGAGTTGCGAGGCGATCAGCTCGGCGCCGAGCGCCGCCCACACGAGGCCGCGCGAGCCGAAGCCGAATGCGCCGTAGAGCCCGGGCAGGCGCGGCAGGTCGCGCGCCTGCGCACCGGCCAGCGCGCGTGCGTTCGCGGTAGCCTGCGCTTCGTCGGCGAGCGGGCCGACGAGCGGCAGGCGGTCGCCGACGACCCAGCGGAACGCCACGCGGCCGCGCAGCGTGGCGGGATCCGGCACCTCGCCGATCAGGCCCGGCAGCAGGCGCCGCACGCGCTCGAGGTTTTCGGCATGGCCGGCCGCGCGCATCGCGGGATCGGTATCGTCGGGTTCGAACGTCGCGCCGATCAGCAGCGTGCCGTCGTCGAGCGGGACCGCGTAGCCGTCGCCGATCGCCGGGCACGGCAGCGGCGCCGTCGTGCCCGGCGGCAGCAGCGTGAGCTGGCCGCGCACCGGTTGCAGCGCGACATGCTGGAGCCCGGCAAGGCGCGCGGCGTCGCCCGCGTTCGCGAGCACGACGACGGGCGCGTCGGCCAGCGTGGCCCCTGTCTCATCGAGCGCATGCCAGGTGTCGCCCCGCCGTTCGAGCCCTGCGACGCGGGTGGACGCGAGCAGGCGCACGCGCTCGCCGGCCGCCGCATATTGCGCGGCGCACAGCCCAGCCGGCCAGACGGCGCCGCCGTGCGGAAACAGCAGGCCGCCGTGCGCGACCGGCAGGTTCAGATGTGCGCGCGCGGCGTCGGCGTCGAGCAGCGTCACGTAGTCGGACGGCGCGCCAAACGCCTCGAACGCGTCGCGCATCCGCGCGAAGTCGTCGGCCGATTCGGCGAGATGGATCATCCCGTGCGTGCTGCGTGCGAACGCATGGCCCGCGTGTTCGAGCGCGCGCCAGCGTGCGATCGCGTGCAGGAAGCCGCTGCGCGTGAGCCGGCTCGCGACGTTGTCGTCGCGCGTCATCAGCGGATGGAATACGCCGGCCGGATTACCCGATGCTTCGCTGGCGATTCGTTCGTGCCGTTCGATCAGCGTCACGTCCCAGCCGCGCGCGGCCAGGCGTTCGACCACCGCGCAGCCGGCGAGGCCCGCGCCGATCACGATCGCGCGGCGCGTCGCGACGGGCAGCGCGCGTGGCGGCTCATGCCGGCGCGAGCGCCAGCGCGGCGCATAGTCGCCGACGAGCATCGCGTACTTGCCGGCGAGCCCGGGCATCTTGCGATACGTGAATCCCGTTTCGACGAGCGCTTTTTTCACCATGCCCGCGCTCGAGTAGGTCGCGAAGGTGGCCTCTTCCGCGGCGACGCGCGCGAGTGCGCGGAACACGTCGACCGACCAGAGATCCGCATTTTTCGCCGGCGCGAAGCCGTCCAGATAGAACGCATCGGCGCGCGCGACGAGTTTTGGCAGCAACGCGCACGCGTCGCCGAAACCGAGCGTCAATACGACCCGTCCCGCGTCGAACTCGAGCCGGTGCAGACCCGGCACGAGCATCGGCCACGCGTCGGCCAGCAGCGCGGCTTCCGCCGAGATGGTTGTGTTCGCAACGATATGGGAAAGCGCGCGGCGCAGGTCGTCGCGCGAAAACGGGTGCTTCTCGAACGAGACGAAGTGCAGCCGCTCGCAGCGCGCGGGATCGTCGCGCCACGCGGCCCAGGTCGCGAGGAAGTTGGCGCCCGCGCCGAACCCCGTCTCGACGATCGTGAAGGTGCGGCGGCCTTGCCAGCGCGCCGGCAGCCCGTTGCCGGCGATGAACACGTAGCGCGCCTGCGCGAGCGCGCCCGCGACGTTGTGATAGATGTCGCCGAACTCGGGCGAGACGAGCGTGCCGTCGTCGCGAACGGCGAACGTGGCGGGAACAAGTCGGTCGGGCATGCGAAACAAAAAACGTGGCAGCCAAGCCTGGCAAGGGATTGCGGGCGGCCGTCCGAGCGGCCGTTGGAAAGGGGCAACGGCGCGACGCTCGGGCGGACCGCGCTGCGCATCCCGTCCGGTTGGCGCAGGTCAAAAAACGGTCAATCGACGATTCATTCGGCGAAATACCGATGAAAATCTTTGAAACCCTTGTCGTTATTGGGTTTGCGCTGCGCTATCATAGCAACGCCGTACCGCGGGGTGGCCGCCGGCAAGCCGGAGGGCGCGTCGCGCGGGCCAGGATTCGGCGCTGTGTCGTCGGAGTCTGACTCTCGACGGCACGGTTCGCGCACGTATAATCGGCGCGTTCGCGCTGTTCGTGTCAACCTAACCTGATAAAGGAACCTTAATGAACAAACAGGAACTGATCGACGCCGTCGCCGCCCAAACGGGCGCCAGCAAGGCTCAAACCGGCGAAACGCTGGACACGCTGCTCGAAGTCATCAAGAAGGCCGTGTCGAAGGGTGATGCGGTTCAGCTGATCGGCTTCGGCAGCTTCGGTTCGGGCAAGCGCGCAGCACGTACGGGCCGCAACCCGAAGACGGGCGAAACCATCAAGATCCCGGCAGCCAAGACGGTCAAGTTCACGGCCGGCAAGGCGTTCAAGGACGCCGTCAACAAGCGTTAAACCCGCGCCTGTTCCGGAAAAACCCGCCTCTCGGCGGGTTTTTTGTTGGGCGCGCGCGGCATTTTCGCCACAGTTCGCGCCGCTCTTGCAAAAGTTAACGGTTACTTTTACAAGCCGTTACCACGCGATCACGCATGCACGATCTGCGTGTCGCCGTGATCGTCGTCGTCGTGGGAATCGACGTCCCACGCCGGGAACGGATCGTCGAACGCGGCCCATCCCGCCGCGCCGAGCGCGAACTCCGCATCGGTGAGCAGGCACGCGTCGAGTTTCGCACGCCATGCATCGGCGTCGAGCGCGATGCCGATCAGCACGAGTTCCTGCCGGCGATCGCCGACCGTGCGATCGTCGAGATCGCCGAGCCATTCGGTGCGGATTTCGGCGAGCAGCTCGTCGTCGTCCGGCCATTCCGCGCGATCCTGCGCCGCCCACCACAAACCCGCCGGGCCATGCCGGCATACGCCGCCCGCCTGCGACAGCGAACCGGCGATGTCGTTGCGCGTCGCGAGCCAAAAGAAACCCTTGCTGCGCAGCACGCCCGGCCACTCCTGGTGCAGCAGCGCCCACAGCCGTGCCGGGTGAAACGGACGGCGCGCGCGGTAAACAAAATTGCCGATCCCGAATTCGTCGGCTTCGCCGTGCACGTGCGCATGATGGTCGTCATGGCAGTCGGGATCGTCGCAATGCGTGTGATCGTGATCGAGCGACGCGAGCCAGCCCGGCGCATTCGCGGCTTCGTCGAAATCGAAGCGGCCGGTGTTCAGCACTTCGTCGAGCGGCACGTTGCCGAACGTCGATACGACCTGATGCGCGCGCGGATTCAGGCGCGCGAGGATGTGCTGCAGGCGCGCGAGATCGTCCGCGCCGACGAGGTCGGCCTTGTTGATCACCAGGACGTCGCAGAATTCGATCTGCTCGATCAGCAGTTCGACGAGCGTGCGGTCGTCGTCTTCCGACGCGGCGATGCCGCGCGTCGCGAGCGCGTCGTCGGAGCCGTAGTCGCGCAGGAAGTTGTACGCGTCGACCACGGTGACGAGCGTGTCGAGCCGCGCGATGGCCGACAGCGACGCGCCGTCGTCGTCGACGAACGTGAACGTTTCGGCGATCGGCATCGGCTCCGCGATGCCGGTCGATTCGATCATGATCGCGTCGAAGCGGCCTTCGGATGCGAGGTTGCGGATCTCGACGAGCAGATCGTCGCGCAGCGTGCAGCAGATGCAGCCGTTCGACATTTCGACGAGGCGCTCCTCGACGTGCGACAGCGCCTGCGCATCGCGTACGAGCGACGCGTCGATGTTGACCGCCGCGAGATCGTTGACGATCACCGCGACTTTCAGGCCCGCGCGGTTCGCGAGCACGTGGTTGAGCAGCGTGGTCTTGCCGGCGCCGAGGAAGCCGGACAGCACGGTGACGGGCAACGGCTGTTTCATTGCCGGATTCATGATGATTTGCACCAACGGAAAAGATGAAAAAGCGGCCGCGGCGCCCTGGCGGGGCGCGATCGGCCCGCGCACGGGCGAAACGGCGGCGTCAGCCCGCATTGTGCATCAAACGCGCGCGGCCGGCCCGGCGCCGGCCGGCCGGCATCAGCCGGCGACGCGGCGCGGAATCACTGAGCGGCCTGAGTGGTCTGAGTCGTCTGCACGGGCGGCAGCAGCTTCCATTGCGCCAGGATGCCGGCGATCTGCCGCGCGTACTTGTCACGCAGCGACGGCGTTTCCGAATGATAGGCGCCGACCGCCTGCCACGTGTTGCCGTAGCGGTTCATCTTCTGTTTGAGATGCCACGCGGCGATGTACACGTTCTTGCACGGCTCCATCAGCGTGTCGCGGCCGATTCCGTAGCGCGACAGCGTCGGCAGGTGGATCGAATTGATCTGCATCAGGCCATAGTCGACCGAGCCGTTCGTGTTCTTGTTCAGCGCATCGGGCCGGTTGCGCGACTCCTGCCAGGCGATCGCGCGCAGGATCAGCGGATTGACCTGCTGATACCTGGCCGCTTCGTCGAAACAATCCGCGCGCGCGTTGCCGCTGGCGAACCATGTGCCAGCGGCGATCAACGCGATCGAAGCGAACCGTCTGTTCATCGTGCGAAAAACGAAAAGGAATGGCGCGAAGCTCGGGAAAACCCGTGCGTGTTATTAGTGCGACGAGAAACGTGCCGCCCGTATCATACCGGCAGACCGTCGAATTGCGACAGGCAGGAATACGGCAGCCCGGTTATACCGCATTTTCGTGTCGGCTCATCGCAAAAAAGCGTGAGGGCCGCCGCGCGAAGGGTTGCGCCGATCCTTACATATTGCATACGATTTACCGCACGCATGTCGTATGTGAGACAGTCTTCGGATCAATGTGATATTTCGGACATGAAAAACTGCTAATGTCGCCCTTTTCGGACTTGGATCTCAGCACTACCGCCGGAAGTGGCCTGAGCCGGCATCGACCCATTTATCCATGACAAGAAATCGCTTCGTTATGCGGCGTGTTGCCACGACCCTGCTCGTGGCCGGCATCATCGTCTCGCAGGCCGCCTACGCTCAGGTCACGCTCAACTTCGTGAATGCGGACATCGACCAGGTCGCGAAAGCGATCGGCGCCGCGACCGGCAAGACCATCATCGTCGACCCGCGTGTGAAGGGTCAGCTCAACCTCGTGGCCGAACGGCCGGTGCCGGAAGACCAGGCGCTGAAGACGCTGCAGTCCGCGCTGCGCATGCAGGGCTTCGCGCTCGTGCAGGATCACGGCGTGCTGAAGGTCGTGCCGGAAGCCGACGCGAAGCTGCAGGGCGTGCCGACCTACATCGGCAACGCGCCGCAGGCGCGCGGCGACCAGGTGATCACGCAGGTGTTCGAGCTTCGCAACGAATCGGCGAACAACCTGCTGCCCGTGCTGCGGCCGCTGATCTCGCCGAACAACACGGTGACGGCCTACCCGGCGAACAACACGATCGTCGTGACCGACTATGCGGACAACGTGCGCCGCATCGCGCAGATCATCGCGGGCGTCGACAGCGCCGCGGGCGCGCAGGTGCAGGTCGTGCCGCTGCGCAATGCAAACGCGATCGACCTCGCCGCGCAGCTGCAGAAAATGCTCGACCCGGGCGCGATCGGCAACAGCGACGCGACGCTGAAGGTATCGGTCACGGCCGACCCGCGCACCAACGCGCTGCTGCTGCGTGCGTCGAGCGCGTCGCGCCTCGCAGCCGCGAAGCGCCTCGTGCAGCAGCTCGATGCGCCGAGCGCGGTGCCCGGCAACATGCACGTCGTGCCGCTGCGCAACGCCGATGCGGTGAAGCTCGCGAAGACGCTGCGCGGGATGCTCGGCAAGGGCGGCAACGACAGCGGCTCGTCGGCGTCGTCCAACGATGCGAACAGCTTCAACCAGAACGGCGGCTCGTCGTCGAGCGGCAACTTCTCGACCGGCACGTCGGGCACCCCGCCGCTGCCGTCGGGCGGCCTCGGCGGTTCGTCGTCCTCGTCCGCGTATGGCGGCGGCTCGTCCGGCGGCGGCCTTGGCACCGGCGGCCTCCTCGGCGGCGACAAGGACAAGAGCGGCGACGACAACCAGCCGGGCGGGATGATCCAGGCCGACTCGGCCACCAATTCGCTGATCATCACCGCGTCCGATCCGGTTTACCGGAATCTGCGCTCGGTGATCGACCAGCTCGACGCGCGGCGCGCGCAGGTCTATATCGAAGCGCTGATCGTCGAGCTGAACTCGACGACGCAGGGCAACCTCGGCATCCAGTGGCAGGTCGCGAGCGGCCAGTTTCTCGGCGGCACGAACCTGAACCCCGGGCTGGGGCTGGGCAACAGCATCATCAACCTGACGGCGGGCGGCGTGACCAACGCCGCCGGCGGGATCACCGGCGGCGGGCTGGCCTCCAACCTCGGCTCGCTGAGCCAGGGGCTCAACATCGGCTGGCTGCACAACATGTTCGGCGTGCAGGGGCTCGGCGCGCTGCTGCAGTATTTCGCGGGCGTGAGCGACGCGAACGTGCTGTCGACGCCGAACCTGATCACGCTCGACAACGAGGAAGCGAAGATCGTCGTCGGCCAGAACGTGCCGATCGCGACCGGCTCGTATTCGAACCTGACGAGCGGTACGACGAGCAACGCATTCAATACCTACGACCGGCGCGACGTCGGCTTGACGCTGCACGTGAAGCCGCAGATCACCGACGGCGGGATTCTCAAGCTGCAGCTCTACACGGAGGATTCGGCGGTCGTCAGCGGCACCACCAACGCGCAGACCGGGCCGACCTTCACGAAACGCTCGATCCAGTCGACGATCCTGGCCGACAACGGCGAGATCATCGTGCTCGGCGGCCTGATGCAGGACAACTACCAGGTGTCGAACAGCAAGGTGCCGCTGCTCGGCGACATCCCGTGGATCGGCCAGTTGTTCCGCTCGGAATCGAAGCAGCGCGCGAAAACCAACCTGATGGTGTTCCTGCGCCCGGTGATCATTTCCGATCGCAGCACCGCGCAGGAAGTCACCGCGAACCGCTACGACTACATCCAGGGCGTGACGGGCGCGTACAAGTCGGACAACAACGTGATCCGCGACAAGGACGACCCGGTCGTCCCGCCGATGCCGCTGGGCCCGAGCCAGGGCGGCACGCCGGCCGGCAACCTGTTCGATCTCGACAAGATGCGCCGGCAGCAGTTGCAGCGCCAGGTCGCGCCCGTGCCGGCGCAGCCGTTGCCCGAAGCGACGCCCGCGCAGCCGCAAAGCGTGCCGCAGCAGGCGGTGCCGCAACAGCCGCTGACCACCGCGCCGGGAGCCTCGCAGTGAGCGACGTGCTCGCGTCCTCCGCCCACGACGGCGCGCCGGGCGAGCGCCAGCCGCCGTCGCCGCTGGCCGCGCGCCTGCTGCCGTACGGCTTCGCGAAGAGCGGCCAGGTGCTGATCGCGCATCAGCTCGACGACACGCTCGAGGTGTGGATCAGCGAACGCACGAGCGACGCCGCGCTCGCGGAGATCGCGCGCAACTTCGGCTCGATCGCCGTGCACCGCGTGCCGGCCGACGAACTCGCGCAGGCGATCAACCAGGCCTACGCGCGCCAGGACGGCAGCGCCGCGCAGGTGGTCGGCGAGGTCGAAGGCGAAGTCGACCTGTCGCGGCTGATGCAGGACATCCCCGAAGTCGAGGATCTGCTCGAATCGGAAGACGACGCGCCGATCATCCGGATGATCAATGCGCTGCTCACGCAAGCGGCCCGCGAACAGGCATCCGACATTCACATCGAGCCGTTCGAGAATGCGTCGGTGGTGCGCTTTCGCGTCGACGGCACGCTGCGCGACGTCGTGCGCCCGAAGAAGGCGCTGCACGGCGCGCTGATCTCGCGGATCAAGATCATGGCGCAGCTCGACATCGCGGAGAAGCGCCTGCCGCAGGACGGCCGCATCACGCTGCGCGTCGGCGGCCGGCCGGTCGACGTGCGGGTGTCGACGCTGCCGACCGGGCACGGCGAGCGCGCGGTGCTGCGTCTGCTGGAAAAGGACGCGCAGCGCCTGAACCTCGAAGCGCTCGGGATGGGCCGCGATACGCTCGTCCAGTTCGACAAGCTGATCGGCCGCCCGCACGGCATCGTGCTCGTCACCGGCCCGACCGGATCGGGCAAGACGACCACGCTGTACGCGTCGATGTCGCGGCTCGAAACCGCGACGACCAACATCATGACCGTCGAGGACCCGATCGAATACGATCTCGCCGGCATCGGCCAGACGCAGGTGAACGAGCGGATCGGGATGACTTTTGCCCGTGCGCTGCGCTCGATCCTGCGACAGGACCCGGACGTGATCATGATCGGCGAAATCCGCGACCTCGAAACCGCGCAGATCGCGGTGCAGGCGTCGCTGACGGGCCACCTCGTGCTCGCGACGCTGCACACGAACGACGCGGCGTCCGCCGTCACGCGTCTGACAGACATGGGCGTCGAGCCGTACCTGCTCGCTTCGTCGCTGCTCGGCGTGCTCGCGCAGCGCCTCGTGCGCCAGCTCTGCCCGGTCTGCAAGGAAGAGCGGCACGAGGAAGGCCGTACCGTGTGGCATCCGGTCGGCTGCGACAAGTGCGGGCATTCGGGGTATTCGGGCCGGCGCGGCGTCTACGAACTGCTGCTGGTCGACGAGTCGATCCGCGCGCTGATCCACCGCAACGCGGCCGATGCCGAGATCCTGGCCGCCGGCCGCGCGGAAGGCATGCGCACGCTGCGCGACGACGCGGAGCGCTGGCTCGCGGCCGGCGCGACGTCGCTCGAGGAAGTGCTGCGCGTGACGGGAGGCGCATAGCGCGATGCCGGCATTCCGTTTCGAAGCAATCGATGCGGCGGGACGCGCGCAGAAAGGCGTGATCGATGCCGACAGCGCGCGCGCCGCGCGCGGCCAGTTGCGCACGCAGGGGCTCACGCCGCTCGTCGTCGAGCCGGCCGCGAGCGCCACGCGCGGCGCGCGTTCGCAGCGGCTCGCGTTCGGCCGCAAGCTGTCGCAGCGCGAACAGGCGATTCTCACGCGCCAGCTCGCGAGCCTGCTGATCGCAGGGCTGCCGCTCGACGAGGCGCTCGGCGTGCTGACCGAGCAGGCCGAGCGCGACTACATCCGCGAACTGATGGCCGCGATCCGCGCCGAAGTGCTCGGCGGCCATTCGCTCGCGAATGCGCTGGGCCAGCACCCGCGCGATTTTCCGGAGATCTACCGCGCGCTGGTCGCGGCCGGCGAGCACACCGGCAAGCTCGGCATCGTGCTGTCGCGCCTCGCCGATTACATCGAGCAGAGCAATGCGCTCAAGCAGAAGATCCTGCTGGCGTTCACGTATCCGAGCATCGTCACGCTGATCGCGTTCGGCATCGTCACGTTCCTGCTGAGCTACGTCGTGCCGCAGGTCGTCAACGTGTTCGCGAGCACGAAGCAGCAGTTGCCGATCCTCACGGTCGTGATGATGGCGCTGTCGGAATTCGTGCGGCACTGGTGGTGGGCGATCCTGATCGCGGTCGCGCTCGTCGTGTGGTTCGTGAAGACGACGCTGTCGCGCGCCGGGCCCAGGCTCGCGTTCGATCGCTGGGTGCTGACCGCGCCGCTCGCGGGCAAGCTCGTGCGCGGCTACAACACGGTGCGCTTCGCGAGCACGCTCGGCATTCTGACCGCGGCCGGCGTGCCGATCCTGCGTGCGTTGCAGGCGGCCGGCGAGACGCTGTCGAACCGCGCGATGCGCGCGAACATCGACGACGCGATCGTGCGCGTGCGCGAAGGCTCCGCGCTGTCGCGCGCGCTGAACAACGTGAAGACGTTTCCGCCGGTGCTCGTGCACCTGATTCGTTCGGGTGAAGCGACGGGCGACGTGACGACGATGCTGGATCGCGCGGCCGAAGGCGAGGCGCGCGAGCTGGAGCGCCGCACGATGTTCCTGACGAGCCTGCTGGAGCCGCTGCTGATCCTCGCGATGGGCGGCATCGTGCTCGTGATCGTGCTGGCCGTGATGCTGCCGATCATCGAGCTGAACAACATGGTGCAGTGACGTGGCGGCCCGATTCCGCGTGCCGGGCCGCGGCCGTCAGCGCATGTAGATCGCGGGGGACGGCGTGTTCGCCGGGAGCTGGACTTCGGCGCGCGCGCCGTTGCGGTCGACGATGATCGAGCGGCTGCGCACTTCGGCGAGCTTCGCGCCGGGCGCGAGCTCCGCGCCGAGCGACACGGCGCGCGGCGGTTCGCCGCCGATGCCGACGATCGCGGCGCCGCCATGATCGAGCGCGAGAATGCCGAACAGGTGGATGTCCTGGACGGGATTCTTGTCGAGCTGGCCGCCGAAGAGCGCGGCGGCGTCCTCGGTGCGGATCGGCAGCCGCGCGGCGGCGGCGGGCAGCGGCGCTTCGCGGGCCGACAGCGTGACGACCCAGTAGGTGGCCGTCGCGCACAAACCCGCGAAGAGGGCGAGGGAAAGGATCCGGATCGAGAGCGCGTTCATGCGCGCTATTGTACGGATGTATGTGAAATTTGCGTTGGGTGAAAGCCCTCGGCGATGCGCGCCTTACAATGCGGGCTCCGCGCCCGGGGTATCGGAAGCCTGTCGTCAGGCCGGCATTCCGGAATGCCCGTCGGGTGCGTCACTCAATCGACGACATTTTTTGGAAAGAGGTAGTCAGTCATGCAAACGTGGATCACTCGCCGCAACGCGGCCGTGCGTCGTCAGCGCGGTTTCACGCTGATCGAGATCATGGTGGTGGTCGCGATCCTCGGGATCCTGGCGGCGCTGATCGTGCCGAAGATCATGAGCCGCCCGGACGAGGCGCGCCGCATCGCCGCGAAGCAGGACATCGGCACGATCATGCAGGCGCTCAAGCTGTACCGTCTGGACAACGGCCGCTATCCGACGCAGGAACAGGGCCTGAACGCGCTGATCCAGAAGCCGACCACCGATCCGATCCCCAACAACTGGAAGGACGGCGGCTATCTCGAGCGCCTGCCGAACGATCCGTGGGGCAACGGGTACAAGTACCTGAACCCGGGCGTGCACGGCGAGATCGACGTGTTCAGCTACGGCGCCGACGGCAAGGAAGGCGGCGAAAGCAACGACTCCGACATCGGCTCGTGGCAATGAGCCGGCGCTGATCGCCCCGACGTTTCATTCCCGTTCTTCATGCTCGCCATTCGCACGACCTCCCGCTGCGGCCGCGATTGCCGTGTGCGTCGCGGTGCGGTGCCGTCCGTCCCGGCGGGCGCCGATGGCGGCTTGACGACACCCCGCGCGGCGCGGCGTCGCGCGCGCGGTTTCACGCTGCTCGAAATGCTGGTCGTGCTCGTGATCGCGGGGCTGCTCGTGTCGCTCGCGTCGCTGTCGCTGACGCGCAATCCGCGCACCGACCTGCGCGAGGAAGCGCAGCGCATCGCGCTGCTGTTCGAGACGGCCGGCGACGAAGCGCAGGTGCGCGCGCGGCCGATCGCGTGGCAGCCGACCGCGCACGGTTTCCAGTTCGACGTGAGCTCGCCCGACGGCTGGCGCACGCTGCGCGACGACTTGCTGCGCCCGCGTGACTGGGACGGCGGCGTCACGGGCGCGGACATCGATTACCCGGGATCGGACACGCGCGCGAACCGCGTCGTGTTCGGCACCGAGAGCATCGACACGCCGGTGCGCGTGACGCTGCATTCGGCCGCCGGCAGCGCGACGATCGTCGGCACCGGCAACGGCCGCTACGAGGTGCAATGACGATGCGTCGTCGCCTGCCCTTCCCCGCTTCTTCCGCCCGCGGCTTCACGATGATCGAGGTGCTGGTCGCGCTCGCGATCATCGCGGTCGCGCTCGCCGCGTCGATCCGCGCGGTCGGCACGATGGCGACCAATGCGTCCGACCTGCATCGCCGCCTGCTCGCCGGCTGGAGCGCCGACAACGCGCTCGCGCAACTGCGGCTCACGCATGCGTGGCCGGAGGTCGGCGAGCAGAGTTTCGACTGCTCGCAAGGCAACGTGCAGCTCGTCTGCACGCAGCGCGTGAGCACCACGCCGAACCCGGTGTTTCGGCGCGTGCGGATTTCGGTGAGCATGCCCGGCCGTTCCGGCGTGCTCGCGCAGATGGTGACGGTGGTCGCGAATGAAACCAGCCGTCCGCTCTGACGCGCCGATGCGACGCCCGTCCGCCCGTGCCGCCCGCGGCTTCACGCTGATCGAGCTGATGATCGCGATCGCGATCCTCGCGGTGGTGGCGATCCTCGCCTGGCGCGGGCTCGACCAGATCATGCGCGGCCGCGACAAGGTGGCCGCCGCGATGGAGGACGAGCGCGTGTTCGCGCAGATGTTCGACCAGATGCGCATCGACGCGCGGCTCGCCGCGACCGACGACGAGGCCGGCCAGCCGGCGATCGGCGTCGCCGGCAATACGCTGCAGATCGTGCGCGAGCTCGACGTGCCGGGCGTCGCGCCGCGGCTGCAGGTGGTCCGCTACCGGATCGCCGGCGGGCGCGTCGTGCGCTATGCGTCGCCGCCGGTCGACGACACGAACCGGCTGCGCACGATGCTGAAGGACAGCAGCGTCGAAGGCTGGAGCTGGGTCGCGCTGATGGGCGGCGTCGGCGCGATCGACGCGAAGCTGTACGTGCCGCGCGTGGGCTGGACCACCAACCTGCAGACGGCCGACGAAGCGCTCGCGCAGAACAACGACGCGCTCAAGGTGCCGCAGCTCGGCAACGCGCCGCCCGCGCGCGCGGTGACCGGGCTGCAGGTCAGCATCGGCGCGACGTCGCTGCGCGTGCCGGTCACGCGCATCTTCCTCGTCGGGGAATGACGATGCGTGCGCGCCCTTTCCGTCGAATGCCTGCCCGCCGCCAGCGCGGCGCGGCGATCATCACCGCGCTGCTCGTGGTCGCGCTGTCGGCGATCCTCGTGTCGGGGATGCTGTGGCGCCAGCAGGTGCAGATCCGCCGCATCGAGAACCAGCGCGTGATCGCGCAGGCACAGTGGGTCGCGCGCGGCGCGCTCGACTGGACGCGAATGATCCTGCGCTCCGAAGGCGACACGGCGCCCGGCATCACGTATCTCGGCGGGATCTGGGGCGTACCGATCGCGAAGACGAAGCTGTCGGATTTCCTCGGCCGGATCGGCGCGCCCAACGAGACGGGCGGCGACGACACCTACCTGTCCGGCTCGATCGAGGACGCGCAGGCGAAGTTCAACCTGCGCAACCTCGTGTCGTCGCCGGCGCCCGGCGTGCTGCAGTTGAACGTCACGCAGATGCAGGCGTTCCAGCGCCTGCTGACGACGCTCGGCTACGACAGTGCCTTCGCGAAGCGCATCGCGCTGCAGGTGCGCGCGGGGCTGCTGCATTCGGCCACGCGATTCCAGATGCCGAACCTGCCCGGCGGCGGCGGCACCGCGGCGAATGCCGCGACCGCACCGGTGACGAGCGGCGACATGCAGGGCAGCGGCTTCACCGACGATCCCGGGATGGCCGGCGGCGAGCGCGGGCCCGCGCCGCTGATGATGACGCGCGTCGACAGCCTGCTCGACGTCGACGGCGTGACACCCGAAATGGTCGCGCGGCTGCGCCCGTTCGTCACCGTGCTGCCGACCACGACGCCCGTGAACATGAACACCGCGCCGGCCGAAGTGATCGCCGCGCTGATACCGGGGATGAGCGTGTCGTCCGCGCAGGCGCTCGTCGCGCGCCGCGAGACCGTGTTTTTCCGAAACGTCGGGGACGTGCAGCTCGCGCTGCGCGGCGCCGGCGCGCCGCCGAACGTGACGATCGACTCGAGCCTCGTCGACGTCAATTCGAGCTATTTCATCGTGCATGGCCGGATCCAGCACGAACGCGCGGAGGTCGACCGTACCTCGCTCGTGTATCGTGATCCGACCACGCACTCGACGCGGATCGTGCGCATCCGCGATCAGCTATAACGACGCCAATCGGGAGAGGAGCGCTTGTGAGCACGTTGATTGTTTCTTTGCCGCCGCGCGAGCCGGCCGTGCCGCTGCAGGAATGGCAGTGGCCCGAGCTGCCGTTCATGCTCGTCGACAAGGCCGGCCAGGTGCAGCGCGCGGGCCGCGCCGCGCTCGCGCTGTTGCCGCGCGCGAACGCAACGGTGCTGATCGTCGCCGCGCGCGACGTGCTGCTGCTGGCCGCGACCGTGCCGCCGCTGAAGGGGCCGAAGCTGCGTCAGGCGCTGCCCAACATCGTCGAGGATCAGTTGATCCAGGATCCGCTCGGCTGCCACATCGCGCTCGATCCGGCCGCCCTGCCCGACGGGCGCCGCGTGCTGGCCGTCGTCGACCGCGCGTGGTTCCGCACGATCTGCGACGCGTTCACCGCTACCGGCCACCGGCACCTGAGCGCGGTGCCCGCGACCCGCTGCCTGCCGGCGCCGCGCGCGCCGGCCGAAGCGGCATCCGCCGCCGCGCTGGCCGACGGTGAGGCGATCGACGCCGCCGCGCTTGCCGCGGACGCCGCCGAGCCGCCTGCCCGCCCGGCCACGGTCGCCGCGGTGCTCGGGCTCGCGACGGCGGTCGAGCCGGTGCTCGTCGAAGCCGGCGCGCTGCCGGCGGCGGCCGGTGCGCCGCGCCTCGAGCTGGCGGTCGCGCGCGGCGCGCTCGGCGAAGGCTTCGCGGCGCCCGCGTCGCGCGCGGCCGGCACGCTGGCCGCGCTCGCGGGCGGCGGCGCCATCGAACTGTACGAACTCGGCGAACCGGGCGCGGAGCCGCGGCTCGCGTCGGTCGGCCGCGCCGACGCGCCGCTGCTGCCGGGCGCCGCGCCGCTGTCGTTCGACACGTTCGCGCGCCGGGCGCTCGCCGAGCCATTCGATCTGTGCCAGTTCGAATTCGAGTCGCAGCCGTGGCGCTTCGATCGCGCGACGCTCAAGCGCCTGCGCGTGCCGATCGCGCTGGCCGCGGCGACGCTCGGCGTCGCGGTGATCGGGATGAACCTGCACTGGTGGAAGCTGTCGCGCGAGCGCGATGCGCTGTCCGCGCAGATCACCGAGACGCTGTTGTCCGCGTTCCCGAAGACGACCACCGTGCTCGATCCGCCCGCGCAGATGCAGCGCCAGCTCGACCAGCTTCGGCTCGCTGCCGGCGAGCTGTCGCCGAACGATTTCCTCGCGCTGTCGAGCGGCTTGTCGCGCTCGATGGGCGCGTTGCCGCTGAACGGCATCGCGTCGCTCGACTATCACGACCGGCGGCTCGACGTCGGCTTCAAGCCGGAGGTCAAGGTCGATCCCGATTTCACGCAGCGCCTCGCGCGCAACGGACTGTCCGGCGAAGTCGACAGCAACACGGGCAAATGGACGATCCGGAGCCGCTCATGAAAACCGAACAACTGAACCAGACGCTCGCCCAGTTCTGGGGCGAACGCACGCCGCGCGAGAAGACGCTGCTCGGCTGGGGCGGCGCCGTGCTGGCGGTCGCGATCGCGTATTCGGTGCTGTGGTCGCCCGCGCAGGAAGGCCGCGCGCGGATCCAGCGCGAGCTGCCGGCGATGCGTCACGAACTCGCGCAGATGACCGCGCAGGCGAACGAGGCGAAGTCGCTGGCGGCCGCCGCGCAGGGCGTCGCGCCGACCGGCCTCGCGCTGAAGGATGCGCTGACCGCGTCGCTGTCCGATCACGGGCTGCAGGGCGCGCAGGTGCAGATCGTCGGCAATGGCGTGCAGATCCAGATGAAGAACGTGTCGTTCCCGGCGTGGACCCAGTGGCTCGACGATGCGCGCCGGCAATTCAAGGTGCAGGTCGGCGAGGCGCATGCGACGGCGCTGAAGGAGGACGGCCAGGTCGACCTCACGGCCGTGATGCAACCTTCCGTCCAGAAATAGATGACGGCAGTGGATGACGCATACGAAGGCCGGCCGATGCGGCCGTGGGTGAGACGGCTCGTCACCGTATTGCCGTGGGTGCTGGCAGGCGGTCTGGCGACGGCGGTGACGCTCGTCGCGCTCGCGCCGGCCGCATGGATCGCGCCGCAGTTCGCGCGTGCGACCGGCGGCCACGTGAATCTCGTCGATCCGGAAGGCTCGCTGTGGCACGGCTCGGGCACGCTGATGCTCGCGCCGGGCGCCGACCAGAGCGCGGCGACGCTGCTGCCGGGCCGGGTCGAATGGACCACGCGCTTCTGGCCGTTGCTGACCGGGCGCGTGCAGATGCGCATGCGGCAGACCGAAGCGATGCCCGATGCGGTCACGCTCGATGCGACGTGGCGCGGCGCGGTGCTGTCGGCGGGCGCGATGGCGGTGCCCGCGTCGCTGCTCACGGGGCTCGGCACGCCGTTCAACACGCTGGATCTGCAGGGCGACGTGCGGCTCGCCTGGAGCGACTGGCGGCTCATCGGCAGCAACGCGTTCGGCCAGCTGACGGTGACGATCGATTCGATGAGTTCGCGCGTGTCGCGCGTGAAGCCGCTCGGTTCGTACCGCGCGGTATTGCAGGCGAAGGGCGCGGGCGCCGATCTCGACCTGTCGACGACACAGGGCCCGCTGTTCCTCGACGGGCACGGCAGCTTCGGCCCCGGCCAGGGATCGTTCCGCGGGACCGCGCACGCGGCGCCCGAGCAGCAGGCGAACCTCGCCGGGCTGCTGAACCTGCTGGGCCACCCGATCGGCAACAACCAGGTTTCGCTGATCTTCGGCGACGCGCAGCGCTGAACGCGCGCGTCGCCCGCTTCCCTTCTACTTCTGCGCGAGCGGCGCGGCGGCCGACGGTGCGGTGGCCGCGGGCGCGGCCGCACCGGACGCCGGCAAAGGCGCCGGCGCCGCCATGTCGCCGTTCTCGCGCGCCATTTCCGATACGTTCCAGCCGCCGCCGAGCGCCTTCACGAGCCCGACCGACGACACCATCCGCTGCCCGGCGATCGTCGCGAGCTTCTGCTGCGCGGTGAACGCGGTGGTCTGCGCGGTCAGCACGTTCAGGTACGCGACCGTGCCGGCCTTGTACTGGTTCGTGACGATCGCGAGCGCGTGCTCGGCGCTGTCGACGGCTTGCCGCTGCACGTCGATTTCCTGCGCGAGGATGCGCTGCGACGCCAGGTTGTCCTCCACGTCCTGGAATGCGGTGAGCACCGCGAGACGATAGGCGGCGACGTCCTGGTCGTAGGTCGCGCGCGCGGCGTCGGTCTGCGCGGCGCGCAAGCCCGCGTCGAACAGCGTGGCCGCGAGCTGCGGGCCGACCGTCCAGAAGCGTGCCGGCAGCGTGAACAGCTGCGACCACACCGAACTCTGGAAGCCGCCGCTGGCCGACAGCGTGAGCGTGGGGAAGAACGCCGAGATCGCGACGCCGATCTGCTCGTTCGCGGCCGCCGCGCGGCGCTCGGCCGCCGCGACGTCGGGCCGGCGCTCGAGGATCGCGGACGGCACGTCGACCGGCGTGACCGGCGGCTCGGCCGCGAGCGGGTTCGGCGGCAGCGAGAAGGTCGACGCGGGCTCGCCGATCAGCGTCGCGATCGCATGCTCGTACTGCGCGCGGGCGACGCCGTTGTCGATCTGCGCGGCCTGCGCGCTTTGCAGCTGCGTCTGCGCCTGGATCACGTCCGCGCGCGCGGCGACGCCCTGCGCGTACTGGTTCTGCGTGAGCTGCAGCGACCGTTCGTATGATTTCACGGTGTCGTCGAGCAGCTTTTGCAGCGCATCGGACGTGCGCAACTGGAAATAGGTCTGCGCGAGCAGCGCCTGCTGCGACAGCCGCGCGTTCGCGAGATCTGCCGCGGCGGCCGCTTCACCGGCGCGCTGCGCGCTGACGGTGCGGCTCACCTTGCCCCATAGATCGGGCTCCCAGCTGGCGTCGAGGCCGACGCTGTAGCTGTTGTTGATCGATCCGGTCGACCCGCTGCCGAAATTCGACGACGAGCCCGACGACAGCGACGTGCGCGGCGTCCGCGCGCGCGAGCCCGATGCGCTCAGCCCGACGGTCGGGAAATACGCGGCGCGCGCCTCGGTGACGAGCGCGCGCGCCTGCCGGTAGGCGGCGGCCGATTGCGCGATGGTCTGGTTCGACGCGTTGAGCTTGCCGATCAGCGCATCGAGCTGAGGATCGTTGTAGACCGTCCACCACGCGCCGCGGTCGGCCCGATCGGCGGGCTGCGCGACTTTCCAGCCGGCCGGCGCTTCCTTGAAGGCGGCGGGAATCGACGTGTCGGGCCGGTGATAGTCGGGCCCGACGGCGCAGCCGGCGAGCAGCACGGCCGTCGCAATGGCGACGGCGGCGCTCAGCGGGCGAACGGCGCGCGGGAGGGAAGCGTACGGCATGGTGGTTTTCCTGTCTGGGCGCGACGGCCGGCGAGCGGCGCCGCGCGATGCGGTCATGCGGTGCGGTCGTTGGCCGCTGGCGGACAAATGGTAACTGACGGCGGGAAAGCCGCGCAGCCCTAAGGGTACGGTGGGCTGCGGCCCGGATGTGTTACCGGCGCGGGCGGCCGGTTTACCGGCCATTACGGCCGGCTTGCGGGAAAACGGGCGTGCGAATGGACATCCAACGGACGGACGCCAGCGGTAGCGCGCGACGCGGCCGGCGATCGGGCGGGACAGTGTGGAAAGCGGGCGCGCGGCGGCGTCAGTGTGTCAGTGGCAGCGCACGGGCACCGCGACGGGTTTGGCGGCGGCCGGCCATGTCGACGGCTCCGTCGCGGCCGGCTGGCTCGTGCGGCGGGCGCCGCCCTTCGCGTTGCGCTGCCGGCGATGATCGAACCATGCGAACCCGAGCGCCGCGAGCGAGCCGCCAGGCACGACCAGCATCGTCACGTACAGCGCGATCTTCCAGCCGCGGTGCGGCCCGGAGAACACATGATGAGCGGTATCGGTCAGGTTGCGGCGCAGCGCGCCGGCGGCATTTTTCAGGAACAGCATCGCGAACATCCTCGGGTGCCCGGCAGTGCGGGCCAATCGGTCAGAACATAGTCTCCGGCGGTGCAACATGCACGTCGTAACTGGTTGACTTAAATAATATTGACTAAGCAATCATTTTTCAAGATACTGGGCGCGTTTTAACCCGAAACGCACTATTGCTGCGCGCGCAATCGTATGACCGGCGGCCTCTACGATCCCGAGAACATCGCGCTGGAAACGAGCCTCGGCTATTACCTGTCGAAGGCGAAGCAGGCGCTCGTCGAGCGGATGGATCGCGCGCTCGAGCCGCTCGACCTCACCGCGCAGCAGATCGGCGTGATCCTGCTGCTGTCGCGCGGTTACGCGCGCACGCCGTTCGAACTGTCGCGCAAGATGTCGTACGACAGCGGCTCGATGACGCGCATGCTCGACCGGCTCGAACGCAAGGGGCTGATCGCTCGCGCGCGCAGCGAGCAGGACCGCCGGATGATCGAGCTGACGCTGACCGACCGCGGCATCGAAGCCGCCCGCGCGCTGCCGTCGCTGGTCGCGACCGTGCTCAACGCGCAGCTCGAAGGCTTCTCGGCCGACGAACTCGCGACGCTCACCGGCCTGCTGCAACGCTTCATCGCCAACGGGCCCGGCTCGACCGGCTGCCCGAAGCCCGACGAACCCGACTGCTGATGCACGCGGAGCCCCCATGTCGCAGTTAAACATTCGCTTATTTCTCTGTCTGGGCAGAAGATGACAAGGCACCCGCTCCGCTTTTCCCCTTTTTCCTTCCACCCGGCCGGGCCGCGCTGCGTCGCGCGTCCGTGCGTTGTGCCGGCGCGTCGCGCGCGCCGCGTCTAGGAGATTCCGATGTCCGCCACCACGGCATCCGCCCCCTCCCCCGCCGCCGAACCGGCGCCGCTGACCGGCGGCGCGCTCGCGCTGCTCACCGTCGGGCTCGCGCTCGGCACCTTCATGGAAGTGCTCGACACGTCGATCGCGAACGTCGCGGTGCCGACCATCTCGGGCAGCCTCGGCGTCGCGACGAGCGAAGGCACGTGGGTGATCTCGTCGTACTCGGTCGCGTCCGCGATCGCGGTGCCGCTCACCGGCTGGCTCGCAAGGCGGGTCGGCGAAGTGCGCCTCTTCACGCTGTCGGTGCTCGCGTTCACGATCGCGTCGGCGCTGTGCGGCCTCGCGTCGAACTTCGAGACGCTGATCGCGTTCCGATTGCTGCAGGGCCTCGTGTCGGGGCCCATGGTGCCGCTGTCGCAGACGATCCTGATGCGCAGCTACCCGCCCGCGAAACGGGGGCTCGCGCTCGGGCTATGGGCGATGACGGTGATCGTCGCGCCGATCTTCGGCCCGCTCCTGGGCGGCTGGATCAGCGACAACTACACGTGGCCGTGGATCTTCTACATCAACCTGCCGATCGGCGTGTTCTCGGCGACCTGCGCGTACTTTCTGCTGCGCGGCCGCGAGACGAAGACGACGAAGCAGCGGATCGACGCGATCGGCCTCGCGCTGCTCGTGATCGGCGTGTCGTGCCTGCAGATGATGCTCGACCTCGGCAAGGACCGCGACTGGTTCAACTCGTCGTTCATCGTCGCGCTCGCGCTGATCGCGGTCGTGTCGCTCGCGTTCATGCTCGTGTGGGAGGCGACGGAGAAGGAGCCGGTGGTCGACCTCACGCTCTTCAAGGACCGCAACTTCGCGCTCGGCGCGCTGATCATCTCGTTCGGCTTCATGGCGTTCTTCGGCTCGGTCGTGATCTTCCCGCTGTGGCTGCAGACGGTGATGGGCTACACGGCCGGCAAGGCGGGCCTCGCGACCGCGCCGGTCGGGCTGCTCGCGCTCGTGCTGTCGCCGCTGATCGGCCGCAACATGCACCGGCTCGACCTGCGGATGGTCGCGAGCTTCGCGTTCATCGTGTTCGCGGGCGTGTCGCTGTGGAACGCGACGTTCACGCTCGACGTGCCGTTCAACCACGTGATCCTGCCGCGACTCGTGCAGGGCATCGGCGTCGCGTGCTTCTTCGTGCCGATGACGACGATCACGCTGTCGAGCATCTCCGACGAGCGGCTCGCGAGCGCGTCGGGGCTGTCGAACTTCCTGCGTACGCTGTCCGGCGCGATCGGCACGGCCGCCAGCTCGACGTTCTGGGAGAACGACGCGATCTACCACCATGCGCGGCTGTCGGAATCGGTGAGCGTCTATGCGCAGAACACGACCGATTACCAGGGCGCGCTCGCGCAGCTCGGCATCGTCGGGCAGACGGCCAACGCGCAGCTCAACCAGCTCGTCACGCAGCAGGGCTTCATGATGGCGACCAACGACTTCTTCCACCTGTCGGCGGGCGTGTTCATCGCGCTCGCGGCGCTCGTGTGGATCACGAAGCCGAAGAAGGGCGCGGGGCCGGCGATGGGGCATTGAGGGCCCGACGGGCGGCCGTCACGGCCGCCCTTTTTGTTTCACTGTCCGCTTCATCGCCCGGCGGCCCCCCCCTCACTCCCGCGCCCGTAATCCCCCGAACGCCAGATCGTCGGCCGGCGCGAGCGGCAGCGTCGCCCGCGCGACGTCGAGCCACGCGCGCGCCGCGTGCGACAGGTAGCCCTTCTTCAGCCAGCCGAGCGCGATCGCCCACGTGATTTCCGGCTCGACGATCGGCCGGCACGTGAACTGGCCCGCGTCGAGCCGCCGGCAATACGGCTCGGGCAGCAGCGCGATGCCGACACCCGCATGCACGAGCGCGGCCATGAAATCCCAGTGGCCGCTGCGGCTCACGATCGACGGCGTGAAGCCGGCCTGCCGGCACGCATCGAGCACCGCGTCGTGCAGCGCGAGGCTTTCCGCATAGAACACGAACGATTCGCGCGCGAGATCCGCGAGCGGCACGGCCGTGTGATCCTCCCAGCGCGACTCGCGCGGCGCGACGAGCCACAGCGGCGCGCGCACCATCGGCAGCCGCTCGAACGTGCCGGGATCGACCGGCTCCAGCAGCCCGCCGAGCTCCAGCTCGCCCGACGTCAGCGCGGCCTCGATCATCCGCGCGCCCTGCTCGAACAGCTTCAGCTCGATGTTCGGGTAGCGCTGCTTGTACGCGGCGATGATCGGCGTGAACAGCGAGCCGCCGAGCGGCGGAATGCCGATCGTCAGCTCGCCGCGCCCGAGCGTGCCGAGATCGTTCAGCTCCGACTGCAACTGCGCCTGCGCGGCGAGCACGTCCTGGCCGCGCTGGAACACGATCCGCCCGGCGTCGGTCAGCACCATCTGCCGGCCGTCGCGCAGCAGCAGCGGCGAACCGATCTCGTCCTCCAGCGCCTTCACCATCTTGCTGATGGTCGGCTGCGTGACGAACAGCCTGTCGGCCGCCGCGGTGAAGCTCTGCTGGCGAACCACCTCGACGAAGTACCGCAGCGCGCGCAATTCCATCGATCACTCCCCAGATTGGTGCAACCACGTCAAAACGAATTCCGGATTGGAATGATAAGGATAGAGACAAGTCATTTTATTTATGGTTAGGGGAAACCCTATACTGACGCCATCGACAGAAACATCCGTATGGAGCCCGCCATGAACCAGCCGACCGCCACTGCCGCCGCCCGCTCCGCCGCTTCGGGCAGCCTCGCGCACACGGGCCGGATCGTGCTGCAGGCCGCCGCGCTCGGCGTGCTGTGGATGGCGGTCGACTGGGCCGTGCGCAAGGTCGGGCTGCCGATTCCGTCCGGCGTGATCGGCCTCGCGGTGCTCCTCGTGCTGCTGTTCTCGGGCCGCGTCGCACCGGCGTGGGTAAAGGACGGCGCGAACTGGCTGCTGTCCGACATGCTGCTGTTCTTCGTGCCGGCCGCCGTCGCGGCCGTGCAGTACGGCGGGCTGTTCCGCGAGGACGGCTGGCGCATCGCGCTGGTGATGCTCGCCGGCACCGCGTTCGTGATGGTCGCGGTGGCCGTCGCGGTCGATCTCGCCGCGAAGCTCGAACGCCGGCTCGCCGCACAACGCGTGTTCGCCGAGCGCCGCCGCGCGCGCCTGAGCGCCGTCGCACACTGAGCCGGAGCCTTCCATGCTCGCCGCGCTATCGAACCTGCCCGCCGACCGCGTGAATACCGCGATCTCCGTCGGCTGCTTCGTGCTGACGGTCGTGCTGTATTTCGCGTCGAAGCGGCTCTACGCGTACAAAAAGACGCTGCTGTTCTCGCCGCTCGTGTTCGTGCCGGGCGTGCTGGTGCTGCTCGTGCTGCTGACCGGCATCCCGTATTCGGTCTACTTCCGCGACACGCGCTGGCTGATGTGGCTGCTCGGCCCGGCGACGATCGCGTTCGCGGTGCCGATCTACGAATACCGCGACCTGATTCGCCGGCACTGGCTGTCGTTGTCGGTCGGCGTCGCGGTCGGGATCGCCGCGGGCGTGTGCGGGTCGCTGCTGCTCGCGAAGCTGCTGCATCTGTCGCCCGAGCTGCAGCGCTCGCTGATGACGCGCTCGGTGTCGACGCCGTTCGCGCTCGCCGTGTCGGACAAGATTCACGCGCCGAAGGACCTCACCGCCCTCTTCGTGATCGCGACCGGCATCTGCGGAATGCTGCTCGGCGAGCTCGTGCTCGCGCTCGTGCCGATGCGCACGCGGCTCGCGCGCGGTGCGCTGTTCGGCGCGGCCGCCCATGGCGTGGGCACCGCGAAGGCACGCGAGATCGGCAGCGAGGAAGGCGTCGTGTCGAGCCTGACGATGATGATCGCAGGCGTCGCGATGGTGCTGATCGCGCCGCTGCTCACGCTGCTGCCGATCTGACGCCCGACGGGCAGGCGCCGCCGCCTGCCCTTTTCTCCGCGCGGCCGGTTCCGCCCCGCTGGGCCGCCTGCGCCGCCGTTCCCCCCTGCATCGAGCCGGCGCCGAGCCGACAATCGGCTGAGATAGCCGCAATTCCCCCCTCTTTTCCGCCCATCGGCCTCGGCCCGGATGCCGAACAATGCATGCTACGAGACATCACGCACGCATTCACATGGCCACGACCGCAACCCCGACCGCCGACAAGCCGGCTTCCTCCGGCAAGTTCAAGCGCATCGCGCTCATCGCCGTCATCGCGCTGGGCGCGGCCGCCGCCGCCGCCGGCGGCATGTACGTGTTCCTGGGCAAGGCAGGCGTCGGCCATGCGAGCGCGCCCGCCGAGCCGGCGCCGCTTGCCGCGCCGGTGTTTTTCCCGCTCGACCCGATGACGGTGAACCTGCAGTCCGACGACGGCGTGCAGCACTACCTGCGCGTGGGCCTGTCGCTGAAGCTCACCGACCCGAAGGCGCAGGAGCAACTGACCGCGCGGATGCCGGAAATCCGCAGCCGGATCCTGCTCGCGCTGTCGAACAAGCATCCCGAGGAGCTCGCGACGCCGGACGGCAAACGTTCGCTCGCGAACGAGCTGCGGGAGCTGATCGCGCAGCCGACGCAGCCGGGCAACCAGCGCGCGAAGGTCGACGAGGTGCTGTTCACCGAATTCGTCGTCCAGTAACGCGGCCGCGAAAGGAGCGCGTATGGGTCACCAGGAGTTCATGTCCCAGGAGGAGGTCGATGCCCTCCTCAAGGGCGTCACGGGCGAAACCGATGCGGTCGACGAGCAGCGCGACACGTCGGGCGTCCGTCCCTACAACATCGCGACGCAGGAGCGAATCGTCCGCGGCCGGATGCCCGGCCTCGAGATCATCAACGACCGCTTCGCGCGCCTGTTGCGGATCGGCATCTTCAACTTCATGCGACGCACGGCGGAAATCTCCGTCAGCCAGGTGAAGGTGCAGAAGTACAGCGAATTCACCCGCAACCTGCCGATCCCGACGAACCTGAACCTGGTGCACGTGAAGCCGCTGCGCGGCACGTCGCTGTTCGTGTTCGACCCGAACCTCGTGTTCTTCGTCGTCGACAACCTGTTCGGCGGCGACGGGCGCTTTCACACGCGTGTCGAGGGCCGCGATTTCACGGCCACCGAGCAGCGGATCATCGGCAAGCTGCTGAACCTCGTGTTCGAGCACTACACGACCGCGTGGAAGAGCGTGCGGCCGCTGCAGTTCGAATTCGTGCGCTCGGAGATGCACACGCAGTTCGCGAACGTCGCGACGCCGAACGAGATCGTGATCGTCACGCAGTTCTCGATCGAGTTCGGGCCGACGGGCGGCACGCTGCACATCTGCATGCCGTACTCGATGGTCGAGCCGATCCGCGACGTGCTCAGCTCGCCGATCCAGGGCGAGGCGCTCGAAGTCGACCGCCGCTGGGTGCGCGTGCTGTCGCAGCAGGTGCAGGCCGCCGAGGTCGAGCTGACCGCGAATCTCGCCGAGATCTCGGCGACGTTCGAGAAGATCCTGAACCTGCGCGCGGGCGACGTGCTGCCGCTCGAGATCGAGGACACGATCACCGCGAAGGTCGACGGCGTGCCGGTGATGGAATGCGGCTACGGAATTTTCAATGGTCAATATGCGTTGCGCGTGCAGAAGATGATCGGCGCGAGCGATTCGATGAAGGAAGGTGGATATGAGTGAGCTGAACCAGACGCCCGACGACGACATGCAGGCGATGGCCGATGCGGCCCTCGCGGCATCGGCCGCCGCGGCATCGGCCGCCGACGCGAAGGCGCCGGCCGCGGCCGACGAAGAGCAGGGCCTCGACGACTGGGCGGCCGCGCTCGCCGAGCAGAACCAGCAGCCGGTGCCGGCCGGGGCGACGGGCGCCGGCGTGTTCCAGCCGCTGTCGAAGGCCGCGGCGAGCTCGACGCACAACGACATCGAGATGATCCTCGACATCCCGGTCAAGATGACCGTGGAACTCGGCCGCACGAAGATCGCGATCCGCAACTTGCTGCAGCTTGCGCAGGGGTCGGTCGTCGAGCTCGACGGCATGGCCGGCGAGCCGATGGACGTGCTCGTGAACGGCTGCCTGATCGCGCAGGGCGAAGTCGTGGTCGTCAACGACAAGTTCGGTATTCGCCTGACCGACATCATCACGCCGGCCGAACGCATCCGGAAGCTGAATCGATGAACGTCGTGAAGCCAGGCCGGCGCGGGTGCCGCGCGATGGCGGCGGTGCTTGCCGTCGCCGCGTCGCTCGCGTGCGCGCCGGCCGGCGCCGCCGACATGAACGCGGTGAACCACGCCGGTTCGATCGCGTCGAGCGTGACGGTCGGTTCGGCCGTGCCGTCGCTCGGCATCGGCGCGGTGCTGCAGACGCTCGTCGGGCTCGCGGTCGTGATCGGCCTCGTGTTCGCGTGCGCATGGCTCGCGCGCCGCTTCGGCTTCCAGCCCGCGCGGCGCGGCGGCCCGCTGAAGGTCGTATCGAGCGTCGGGCTCGGCGCGAAGGAAAGCGCGACGATCGTCGAGATCGGCGACACCTGGCTCGTGCTCGGCGTCGCGCCGGGCAACGTGCGCCTGCTGCATACGCTGCCGGCCGGTTCGGTGGCCGCAGTCGCGGGCCCGGCCGCGTCCGACGCGTCCGCCGGCGGCGCTTCGCCCAGCGCCGGCCTGCCCGGCACGTTCGGCTCACGGTTTCGCGACGCGCTCGCGGGCGAAGCCGCGAAACGCCTCGGGCGCGGCAAGGACCGCTGACATGGCGCCGCGCCCTCTTTCCGACTTCGCATTCCGATGAAACACGCCTTCCTGCGGCGCGCCGCGCGCGTCGCGCCCGTGCTGATCCTCTGTCTCGCCCCTGCGCTCGCGTATGCGCAGGCGAACGGCCTGCCCGCGTTCAACGCGAGCCCGGGCCCGCACGGCGGCACCACCTATTCGCTGAGCGTGCAGACGATGCTGCTGCTCACGATGCTGTCGTTCCTGCCGGCGATGCTGCTGATGATGACGAGCTTCACGCGGATCATCATCGTGCTGTCGCTGCTGCGCCAGGCGCTCGGCACCGCGACGACGCCGCCGAACCAGGTGCTCGTCGGCCTCGCGATGTTCCTCACCTTCTTCGTGATGTCGCCGGTGCTCGACCGCGCGTACAACGACGGCTACAAGCCGTTCTCCGACGGCTCGATGCCGATGGAGCAGGCCGTGCAGCGCGGCGTCGCGCCGTTCAAGACCTTCATGCTGAAGCAGACCCGCGAGACCGATCTCGCGCTGTTCGCGAAGATCTCGAAGGCCGCGCCGATGCAGGGCCCCGAGGACGTGCCGCTGTCGCTGCTGGTGCCCGCGTTCGTCACGAGCGAGCTGAAAACCGGCTTCCAGATCGGCTTCACGGTGTTCATCCCGTTCCTGATCATCGACATGGTCGTCGCGAGCGTGCTGATGTCGATGGGGATGATGATGGTGTCGCCGTCCACCGTATCGCTGCCGTTCAAGCTGATGCTGTTCGTGCTGGTCGACGGCTGGCAGTTGCTGATCGGCTCGCTCGCGCAGAGCTTCACGTAAGCGGAGGAACACGCGCGATGACGCCCGAACAAGTGATGACGCTGGCGCACCAGGCGATGATGGTCGGCCTGCTGCTCGCGGCCCCGCTGCTGCTGGTCGCGCTCGCGGTCGGCCTCGTCGTGAGCCTGTTCCAGGCCGCGACGCAGATCAACGAGGCGACGCTGTCGTTCATCCCGAAGCTGCTCGCGGTGGCCGCGACGCTCGTGATCGCCGGCCCGTGGATGCTGACGACGATGCTCGACTACCTGCGGCAGACGCTGCTGCACGTCGCGACGCTCGGCGCCGGCTGAGCCGCGCGTCCGCCCTCCTTTTCCCGCGATGTTCTCGGTCACCTACGCGCAGCTCAACGGCTGGCTGACGGCTTTCCTGTGGCCGTTCGTGCGGATGCTCGCACTCGTCGCGACGGCGCCCATGGTCGGCCACGCGGCCGTGCCCGTGCGCGTGAAGATCGGCGTCGCCGCGTTCATGGCGCTGGTCGTCGCGCCGACCCTCGGCGCGATGCCGGACGTCACCGTGTTCTCCGCGCAGGGCATCTGGATCGTCGTCACGCAGTTCCTGATCGGCGTCGCGATGGGTTTCACGATGCAGCTCGTGTTCGCGGCCGTCGAAGCGGCCGGCGACTTCATCGGGCTGTCGATGGGGCTCGGCTTCGCGACCTTCTTCGATCCGCACTCGAACGGCGCGACGCCCGCGATGGGCCGGTTCCTGAACGCGGTCGCGATGCTCGCGTTCCTCGCCGTGGACGGCCACCTGCAGGTATTCGCCGCGCTCGCCGCGTCGTTCCAGTCGCTGCCGGTGTCGGCCGACCTGCTGCACGCGCCGGGCTGGCGCACGCTCGCCGCGTTCGGCGCGACCGTGTTCGAGATGGGGCTGCTGCTGTCGCTGCCGGTGGTCGTGGCGCTGCTGATCGCGAACCTCGCGCTCGGCATCCTGAACCGCGCGGCGCCGCAGATCGGCATGTACCAGATCGGCTTTCCCGTCACGCTGATCGTCGGGCTGTTGCTCGTGCAACTGATGGTGCCGAACCTCGTGCCGTTCGTGTCGCACCTGTTCGACATGGGGGTCGATGCGATGGGGCGGGTGCTGATCGGGTGGCGGTAAGGCGCCCTGTCGACCCACGTCGATGCTCGTTCGCGTCACTCGGGCGGGACTCATCCCCTCCCGCCGTGAGTCTCCCTGCGGCACGCCCGCGTTCGGCGCCGACCGTGCCCCTTTTTTCGTCCTTTCCGCGGCGCCGTCGAATGCCCGCCGCCCGACCGCCCCGTGCCGCAACCGGCCCGACCCCGCTTGCGCCCCGTCCGGCGGGCAATCGCGGCCGATGCCCGCACGTTCGGCTCACATCGGCGCTTGACCTCGGCCGACCGACTCGCTAGCGTTTCGGGTTTGCCCCGGGCGGCCCTTGCCGCCGGTGCCGTGAGCGCGCCCGACGTCCTGGCGCGCACGGCCGGGCTCCGATGGAAAAGACGATGCACAAACTCGATGCGGCCAGCCCGCAGGCGATGTCGACGGATTTCACCGCCGACAACGTCGCGCGCCTGAAGGCGCTGTTCCCCGAACTCGTGACCGAAGGCCCGCACGGCGCGTCGGTCGACGTCGACGTGCTGAAGGCGCTGGTCGGCGAACGCACGGTCGGCGACGCCGACGAGCGCTACGGCTTTCACTGGCACGGCAAGCGCGCCGCGCGCCAGGCCGCGCTCACGCCGTCGACGGGCACGCTGCGGCCGTGCCCCGACGACAGCGTCGCGTGGGACGACACGCGCCACCTCGTGATCGAGGGCGACAACCTCGACGTGATGAAGCTGCTGCACAAGAGCTACGCGGGCAAGGTGAAGCTCGTCTACATCGACCCGCCGTACAACACCGGCAACGATTTCGTCTATCCGGACGACTTCAGCGACAGCATCCGCCACTACCTGGCGATGACCGGCCAGACCGAAGCCGGCGTGAAGCGCAGCACCAACACCGAGGCGAACGGCCGGTTCCACACCGACTGGCTGAACATGATGTATCCGCGCCTGAAGCTCGCGCACGCGCTGCTGTCCGACGAAGGGCTGATCGCCGTGCACATCGACGAGCACGAACTGCATGCGCTGGTGCTGATGCTGCGCGAGATCTTCGGCGAGGAAAACGAGCTCGGCGTGGCCGTGTGGGACAAGCGCAACCCGAAGGGCGACGCGCGCGGCATCGCGTACCAGCACGAATCGCTGGTGCTGTTCGCGCGCAACGCCGAGACGCTGCTCGAACGCGCGCCGCTCAAGCGCCCGAAGCGCAACGCGCAGCGCATGCTCGACGCCGCGCACGACGCCGTGTACCGCAGCGGCAACCCGAAGGACGCGCAGAAGGCGTACCGCGCGTGGATGAAGGCGCAGACCAACCTGTCCGGCGGCGAGGCGATGTACGACCGGCTGTCGGCGGAAGGCCGCGTGTACCGTCTCGTGTCGATGGCGTGGCCGAACAAGAAGAAGGCGCCGGAAGAATACTTCACGCCGCTGATCCACCCGGTCACCGGCAAGCCGTGCGCGATGCCGGCGCGCGGCTGGCGCAACCCGCCCGCGACGATGCAGGCGCTGATCGAGCGCGGCCAGATCGAATTCGGCCCGGATGAAACCACGCAGCCGCAGCGGATCTACTACCTCGACGAGAACATGTACGAGAACGTGCCGTCGGTGCTGCCGTTCGCCGGCTCCGACGACGCGCTGCTGAAGGCGCTCGGCATCCCGTTCGACCTGCCGAAGCCGGTCGACTTCGCGGCCGCCGTGATCGGCTGGTGCACGCGCGGCGACGACATCGTGCTCGACTGCTTCGCCGGCTCCGGTTCGACGGGCCACGCGGTGATGCAGGTGAACGCGACCGACGGCGGCGCGCGCCGCTACGTCCTCGTGCAGCTGCCCGAGGCGCTCGACCGCCGCGACAAGACGCAAACCGCGGCCGCCGATTTCTGCGCGAAGCTGAAGAAGCCGCTGACGCTCGCCGAAGTGACGAAGGAGCGCCTGCGCCGCGCCGCGCAGCAGGTCGCGCGCGACTATCCGGAAAGCTATGGCGACCTCGGCTTTCGCGTGTACCGGCTCGACACGACCAACGTGATCGAGTGGGACCCGCGCCGCGACGACTTCGACCATGCGTTGTTCGCATCCGTCGAACACGTGAAGACCGGCCGCACCGAGGACGACCTGCTCGCCGAGCTGACGCTCAAGCTTGGGCTCGACCTGTGCACGCCGGTCGAGCACCACCAGGTGGCCGGCAAGACGGTGCACCTGATCGGCCGCGAGATCGTCGCGTGCTTCGATGCGCGCCTGTCGCGCGACGATGCGGGCCCGCTCGCCGACGGCATCGTCGACCTGCTCGATGCGAGCGGCGCGTCGCGCGACGTCACGTGCCTGTTCCGCGACAACGGTTTCGTCGACGACGTCGCGAAGCTCAATCTCGCCGCGCTGCTCGAACAGCACGGCGTGAAGCGCGTGCGGAGCCTGTGATGCGGCTGCATTTCGAAGCGGATCTCGACTACCAGCGCGAGGCGATCGACGCCGTCTGCGACCTGTTTCGCGGCCAGGAGTCGTATCGCGGCGATTTCAGCGTGCTCGCGAACGCCGCGCCCGGCACGACGGCGGCCGCACAGGGCTCGCTCGGCTTCGCAGTGTCGGAGCAAGGCGTCGGCAACCGGCTGTCGCTGACCGACGACGCGCTCGCGCGCAATCTCGCCGACGTGCAGTTGCGCGGCGGGCTGCCGCCGTCCGGCCTGCCCGGCTCGCGCGACTTCACCGTCGAGATGGAGACGGGTACCGGCAAGACCTACGTGTACCTGCGCACGATCTTCGAGCTGAACCGCCGCTACGGCTTCACGAAGTTCGTGATCGTCGTGCCGTCGATCGCGATCAAGGAAGGCGTGCACAAGACGCTGTCGATCACCGAGGATCACTTCCGCGCGCTGTACGCGGGCGTGCCGTACGACTACTTCCTGTACGACTCCGCGAAGCTCGGCCAGGTGCGCCACTTCGCGGCGAGCGCGGCGATCCAGATCATGGTGATGACGGTCGCCGCGATCAACAAGAAGGAAATCAACAATCTCTACAAGGACAGCGAGAAGACCGGCGGCGAGAAGCCGATCGACCTGATCCGCGCGACGCGGCCGATCGTGATCGTCGACGAGCCGCAGAGCGTCGACGGCGGGCTCGAGGGGCGCGGCCGCGAGGCGCTCGCCGCGATGGCGCCGCTCTGCACGCTGCGCTATTCGGCCACGCACGTCGACCGGCATCACATGGTGTACCGGCTCGATGCCGTCGACGCGTACGAGCGCAAGCTCGTCAAGCAGATCGAGATCGCGTCGGCGATCGTCGAGGACGCGCACAACAAGCCGTATGTGCGGCTCGTCGGCGTGTCGAACCGGCGCGGCGCGATCAGCGCGCGCGTCGAGCTCGACGTCGCGACGGCGGCCGGCGTGAAGCGCCAGATCGTGTCGGCCACCGACGGCGACGATCTCGAACGCCTGACCAAGCGCGCGCTGTACGCGGGCTTGAGGATCGGCGAAGTGCACGCGGTGAAAGGCGCCGAGTACGTCGAGCTGCGCCATTCGGAAGGCGAGGCGTTCCTGTCGCTCGGCGAGGCGTTCGGCGACATCGACACGCTCGCCGTGCAGCGCGAGATGATCCGCCGCACGATCCGCGAGCATCTCGACAAGGAGCTGCGCCTGGCCGAACGCGGCGTGAAGGTGCTGTCGCTGTTCTTCGTCGATTCGGTCGAGCGCTATCGCCGCTACGACGAGAACGGGATGCCCGTGAAGGGCGACTACGCGCTGATCTTCGAAGAGGAATATGCGCGCGCGGCGCGCGTGCCGGCCTACCGTGCGCTGTTCGACGGCGTCGACGTCGCGCTCGAGGTCGAGCGCGCGCACAACGGCTACTTCTCGATCGACCGCAAGGGCGGCTGGACCGACACGAGCGAAAGCAGCGCGGCGGCCCGCGAGAACGCGGAGCGCGCGTACGGCCTGATCATGCGCGAGAAGGAGGCGCTGCTGTCGTTCGACACGCCGCTGAAGTTCATCTTCTCGCACTCGGCGCTGAAGGAAGGCTGGGACAACCCGAACGTGTTCCAGATCTGCACGCTGCGCGACATCCAGACCGAACGCGAGCGCCGCCAGACGCTCGGCCGCGGGCTGCGCCTCGCCGTCGACCAGGACGGCGAGCGCGTGCGCGATCCGGGCGTGAACACGCTCACCGTGATCGCGACCGAGCGCTACGAGTCGTTCGCCGAGAACCTGCAGAAGGAAATCGAGGCCGATACGGGCATTCGCTTCGGGATCGTCGAGGAACACCAGTTCGCGGCGCTGCCGGTGCAGGAAGACGACGGCCCCGCGCATGCGCTCGGCATCGAGCTGTCGCGCGTGCTGTGGAACCATCTGCACGAGCAGGGCTACATCGACGCGCAGGGCAAGGTGCTCGATCGGCTGAAGGATGCGCTGCGCCAGAGCGCGCTCGTGCTGCCGGACGCGTTCGAGCGGCTGCGCGCGCCGATCGTCGCGACGCTGCGCAAGCTGTCGGGCCGCTTCGCGGTGCGCAACGCCGACGAGCGCCGCGCGATCGCGTTGCGGCGCGACGCGTCAGGCAAGGCCGTCGTGTTCGGCGAGGATTTCCGCGCGCTGTGGGACCGCATCCGCCATCGCACCGTGTACCGCGTCGAGTTCGACAACGCGAAGCTGGTGCGCGACTGCACGGCTGCGTTGCGCGACGCGCCGGACATCGCGCGGGCGCGGCTGCAGTGGCGCAAGGCCGAGATCGACATCGGCAAGGCCGGCATCGAGGCGATCGAGGTGGCCGGCGCCGGCACGGTGCTGCTCGACGAAGGCGAATTGCCGCTGCCTGACCTGCTCACCGAGTTGCAGGACCGTACGCAGCTCACGCGCCGTTCGCTCGCGACGATCCTCGCCGACAGCGGCCGGCTCGACGATTTCCGCGTGAATCCGCAGCAGTTCATCGCGGTGGCGGCCGACGCGATCAACCGCTGCAAGCGGCTCGCGCTCGTCGCGGGCATCGCGTACCGCAAGCTCGGCGAGCGCCACGTGCATGCGCTCGAATCGTTCGAGAGCGAGGCGCTGACCGGCTACCTGCGCAACCTGCGGCTCGACGCGCGCAAGTCGATCCACGAAGCGGTCGTGTGCGAGACGGACGCCGAACGCGCGTTCGCCGATGCGCTCGAAGCGCACGACGGCGTAAAGCTGTACGCGAAGCTGCCGGCGTGGTTCCGCGTGCAGACGCCGCTCGGCAGCTATCACCCGGACTGGGCCGTACTTGCGGAGCAGGATGGCGGCGAGCGGCTGTACTTCGTCGTCGATACGCCGAATACGGACGGCCACGTGCCGAGCGAGCACGAGCGCGCGAAGCTCGCGTGCGGCGAAGCGCATTTCCGTGCGCTGGCCGATGGCGACGGCGCGGCGCACTTCGTGCGCGTCAGGCACGTCGACGCGCTGTTCGAACCTGCGGCGCCGCTGGCAGGCGCGAGGCGGTGAGACAAAGGGCGGCGACGAGTCGCCCTTTTTTGTCGGCGTGGCCGGGCCTTTATCGATCGCGCCGCGCACGATGCGCGCCGCATGACGTTGTAAATGATCGTAACGATGCGTGCGGCACGCATTCGTCGGATCAATCCGGGGCGTGCATGAACGCGGGAACGAAGCACCGGCGCGACGCCACGGCATCGCGCCGGCGGCGAGGTCGCTTACTGCGCCGGCTGCATGCCCTGCGCGGCGGCCTTGTGCTGCGCGGCCTGCTCTTGCGCCTGCTTCTTCGCCATGTGATGACCGACGATACAGCCGCCGACCGCGCCGACCACCGCGTGGTGCCCCGCGTAGTGGCCAGCCACACCGCCGACCACCGCGCCCTTCATGCAGCCCGCCGCGTGCGCGCTGCCGATCGTTGCGAGCGCAACGACCGCGGCGGTTGCATACCGTCCGATGTGCCGGATGGAATTCATGCGATCACTCTCCTCGTGTTGTCGTGATCAGTGTTCGCGCGAGCGGGTCGCCGCGCTCAGTCCCAACGGCCGCGCCAGCCGCCACCGTCACGCCAGGCGCGCTCGCGCCATTCGTGTTCGCGCCATTCACGGCGGCGCCACTCGCGTTCACGCCATTGACGCGCACGCCAGTCGTCGCGATAGCCGACCGGCGCGTACATCACCGGCGGAGGCGGCGCCACGTAGACGGGCGCCGGCGCCGCATAGGCGGGCACACCGATGCCGACCGACAGGTCGACGTGGGCCGAGGCGACGCCCGAAGCTGCCAGCGCCGCTACACCGAGAACTGCACCGAGAATAAGTTTCTTGCTCATTTCGCGACTCCCTGCACGTGTCGTGCGTCATGTGACTACGGTTCGGAGTCTAGGCACCGTGCGCCGACACAGGTGAAACGGGTATGCGAGACAGGTAACGGACGTTTACGGGTGCCCGCAAAGCCTTGTGGAACAAGGAAGAGACGGTATTCCACACACCGTTGCAGCGATGCATCGGGCTGGTAAAAAGGGGATTTTCGGCACGAAACCGGGCAACGGGATCGAACCCGCCGGTGTGCATGGCGGGCGAACCGCCCTCGCCCTGCGGCGCGAGCGGTTCGTGGCGGCGCGCGTTACGCGCGGATATCGTCGACGCTGCGCAGCCAGTGCACGCTGAACAGATTGTCCGCGTCGGTCCACACGGTATCGGGTTCGAACCCGGCGCGGCGCGCGATCGCACGAAAGCCGTCGATCGTGAACTTGTGCGAGTTTTCCGTGTGGATGCGCTCGCCGGCCTCGAAGCGGAACGCGTGGCCGCGCACGTGCACGGTCTGCGCGACGTCGCTGACGAGATGCATCTCGATGCGCTGCCGCTCGCGGTCGTAGAACGCACAATGCGAGAACGCATCGACGTCGAAATCCGCGCCGAGCTCGGCATTCGCACGCGCGAGCAGGTTCAGGTTGAACTGCGCGGTCACGCCCTGCGCGTCGTTGTACGCGCGGTGCAGCGTGCGCTCGTCCTTCACGAGATCGACGCCGACCAGCAGGCCGCCGCCCCGCAGCAGCCGCGCGGCGTCGCGCAGGAACGTGTCGGCCTCTTCCGGCGAGAAGTTGCCGATCGTCGAACCGGGAAAGAAGCCGATGCGCCGCCGCGGCGTGTCCGTCAGCGCGGCCAGTTGCTCGGCCTTCGTGTAGTCGGCCGCGAGCGGCGCGACGTCGAGCCACGGATACGCCGCCCGCAGCCGCGCGGCCGCGCCGTGCAGGTAGTCGGCCGAGATGTCGACCGGCACGTAGCGCGCCGGCGCGTTCGCGTAGTTGCCCGCGAACGCGTCGAGCAGCACGCGGATCTTCTCGAGCGAACCCGCGCCGAATTCGACGATGTCCGCATGCGGGCCGACGCGCCGCACGATCTCGGCCGCGCGATCGCGCAGGATGCCGAGCTCCGTGCGCGTCGGGTAGTACTCGGGCAACTCGCAGATGCGGTCGAACAGCGCGGAGCCGGCCGCATCGTAGAAGTATTTCGGCGGAATGCTGCGCGGCGTGCGCGACAGTCCGTCGATCAGGTCGCGCTCGAACGCGCTCGGCCGCGAATCGCGGGCGGGTTGCAGGCCACCGCTCGTGGCCGTCAGATCAGACGTCTCGCGCAAGTCGCACCCCCGTGAATTGCCAGCGTGCCGCCGGCGGAAAGAAATTGCGGTACGTCGGCCGTTCATGCCCCGGCGGCGTCGCGATGCTGCTGCCGCGCAGGACCTGCTGGCCGACCATGAACTTGCCGTTGTATTCGGCAGCTACCCCGGCGAGCGGCCGAAAGCCCGGATACGGCTCGTACGACGAACGCGTCCACTGCCAGACGTGCCCGAGCATCTGCCGGATGCCGTCGGCCGCGAACGCGGTTTCCCATTCGAATTCGGTCGGCAGCCGTGCGCCGGCCCATTCCGCGTACGCGGCCGCTTCGTAGAAGCTCACGTGGCATACCGGCGCGTCGGGCGCGAGCGGCTCGACGCCGTGCAGGCCGAACGTGCGCCGCACGCGCGTGGCGGCCGCATCGTCGTCGTCCGGCATCCAGTACGCGGGCCCCTGCCACCCTTCCCGCTGCACCGTCGCCCAGCCGTCGGACAGCCAGAACTCGGGGCGCGTATAACCGCCGTCGGCGATGAACGCCGCGAATTCCGCGTTCGTCACGAGGCGGTTCGCGATCTCGTACGGCCGTACGAGTGCCGTGTGACGCGGCCGTTCGTTGTCGAACGAGAACGTGTCGCCGTCGTGGCCGATCTCGACGAGCCCGCCTGGCTGGGGCAGCCAGCGCAGCACGCCGGCGTCGCCCGCGGCCATCGCGTCGCCGTCCGTCGCGTTGCGCGGCCGGAACGCCGGCTTCAATGGATTGCACGAGAACGCGTGCAGCATGTCGGTGACGATCAACTCCTGGTGCTGCTGCTCGTGATGCAGGCCGAGCACGAGCTCGGGTTCGATGGCGTCGAGTAGCGCCGCATCGGCGCTGGCCAGCGCGCGCAGCATCGCGTCGTCGACGTACTGCCGGTAAGCGTGCACCTCGTCGAGCGACGGACGCGTGAGCAGCCCGCGCTGCGGCCGCGGATGGCGCGGGCCGAGCGCTTCGTAATAGGAATTGAAGAGGAACTGGAAGGCGTCGTCGAATGGCGCGTAGCCGGGCACGCGGCGCATCAGTACGACGGTTTCGAAGAACCAGGTCGTATGCGCGAGATGCCATTTCGTCGGACTCGCGTCGGGCATCGACTGCACGGCCTGGTCTTCGGCGGATAGCGTCGCGGTCAACGCGACGCTATGGGCGCGCACGTCCTGGTAACGGCGCTGAAGCTGGGATGCAAGAAGGCTCATCGGTTTACCGTTCACGTCGCGATTCGCTGCGTTGCGTTGCCGGAAAAGGGAAAGCCTTGCGCGGATGCGCGCGGCTGACGTGCGATTTGCTGCTGCGTCGTCGGGCAGCCGGCGCGCGCGCCGGGCCGCGGATGCGGCGTCACTTCGTCTGCCCGTGCAGAACAGTATGGTCCAGAAATGTGAACGTCGCGAATCGGATTTCGGATGAAACAAAGGCGAAAGAAAAATGAAAGCATGCGTGATGTCGGCATCGCCCGTGCAGCGGACCGTCGATGCCCCGTCGTGGTGGGTTCGGCGACGGGGGCAATACGCGTGCCCGCCGCTGCATGCTGCTGACGCCCGGTGACAGCCGCACGGCGTGCGTGAAAGGTCGATGGCGCGCGTGGGTCGGAGGCGCGGCGTCCCGCGGACGATTCGTCAGTCGATATCGCGTTGTTCTCCGTGCCCCGCTCAACGCCTCTGCCCTTCGCTGGCCGCCGCTTTCTTCTCCGGCCGCAAAAAATTTTTTACGCCGATGTCACACACGCGAGTGGCTCGCTCGTCATATCGGCGGAACCCACACGAAAGGAGAAGGAACCATGACTGCGAAACTCAATCCGTTTGCCGCCGCCCCCGCGTTGATGAAGCAATGGATGACCGTGTCGGTCGCCGCTGCCGGGAGCCTCGAGCCGACGCTGATCGAGCTGGTCAAGATCCGCGCGTCGCAGATCAATGCATGCGCGAACTGCCTTAACATGCACACCGTCGAGGCGCGCGAACAAGGCGAGACCGAGCAGCGCATCTACCTGCTGTCCGCGTGGCGCGAAGCGCCCTGCTACACCGACCGCGAACGCGCGGCGCTCGGCTGGACCGACGCGCTCACGCGGCTGTCGGAGGGCCACGCCGCGCACGAAGCGGCCCATGCGGCGCTGAACGACCATTTCAGCGAGGAGGAACAGGTGAAACTGACGGTGATGATCAACGTGATCAACGGCTGGAACCGGCTCGCCGTCGGCTTCGGGCTGTGGGTCGACCCGGCCGACGCGAAGGCCGCCGCCGCGAAGATGGTGGCCTGATGCCGAACCTCGACCCGGCCAGCGGCGGCGCCGACGAACGGGCCGACGCGGCGGCGAGCTTCGATCCGCTGCGTCGCACGCTGATCCGCGTCGCGTACCGGATGCTCGGTTCCGTCGCGGATGCCGAGGACATGGTGCAGGATGCGTTCATCCGCTGGATGGACGTCGACCGCACCGAGGTGCGCGTGCCGGAGGCGTTCCTGCGCCGCATGGTGATGCGCATGTGCCTCGACCAGTTGAAGTCCGCGCGGTATCAGCGCGAGACCTATATCGGCCCGTGGCTGCCGGAGCCGGTCGTCGAGGAAGACGAACAGGACGACGTCACGCTGCCGCTGCTGCTTGCACTCGAACGGCTGTCGCCGCTCGAACGCGCGGCGTTCCTGCTGCACGACGTGTTCGGCGTCGAATTCGACGAAGTGGCCACGACGATCCGGCGCGACCCGGCCGCATGCCGGCAGCTCGCCGCGCGGGCACGCACGCACGTGCGCGACGCGCGGCCGCGTTTTCATGTCGAGAAGCAGCGCGGGATCGAACTGGCCGAAGCGTTCTTCGCGGCGTCGCGCAGCGGCGACATGCGCGCGCTCGGCGCGATGCTTGCGGAGGACGTGAGCCTGCATTCCGACGGCGGCGGCAAGCGCGCGGCCGCCGGCAAGCCGGTGTTCGGCTTCGAGCTCGTGATGCGGGTGCACGCGCACCTGGCCGAGTTGTTCGAGACGCATGCGTCGAAGCTCGTGCGGGCCGGGTTCATCAACGGGCTGCCGGGGTTCGTCACGCTGGAAGCCGACGGCGAGCTGCAGACGACCGCGCTCGAGATCGACGACGGCAAGATCGTCGCGATCTATGTCGTGCGGAATCCTGATAAATTGAAGCATCTGCATTGAGATGCGCGCGGTGGCGTGCGGGTTCAAGGCGGCCACCCCGCCCGCTTTCTCGTTCGATCCGGCGCGAGCCGATGACGTCAACGGAATGCGGCCACCAAGGCGTGAATGAGCGACGTCGCGTAACAGAAAAATACGAACGCGACGGCAAAGCCGATTACCGCGAGCCAGTTCGTGCCGCCTTGCACGCTCAGGAGTGCAAGAAAGGAGTCGCCGGGTGCGGAATGGGGACGCAGCCTCGTGATCGCCCGGCGGACATGCGCCTGGTAGAAACTGTTGCCATGCAAGCCAAGCATCACCGAAATCCCGATCCCGATTGCGTTGCTCTGACTCGAGTCGAAGAAATTCGGGAAGAACAGCATTTCGATCAGCGAGAGCCCGAATACGATGCCGAATAGCGCCAGCGCATGCCAGTACATGCCGCGGTACGCCATCCAGAACGGCCCCACCAGAAAGGCTGCCCAGTTCCAGGAATGCTTGCTCCTGCGTGTCGCGGCGATTGCCCATTTCGTTTCATACCAGCGGGCTTTTTTCCCAACGTAAGCGGCGATTTCGTCAGTGCTGACGGGTGTCGTGGTCTCGGACATGTGTGTGTTGGCCCTCGGTGGCGCAGCGTGCGCGTTATTGGTATCGGGTCCGCTCACGGCGTCGGCAAGATGTGTGCGCGTTCCCGGGAATGCCGCGACGGGTCTTTTCGGGTATCGGGACGCGTCGACGGTCGGCCGAGTCTATGCGGCATACGGCGATGGAGTAAGAGAAGCCGGAGTAGCGTGGATGCGGGCGCGCGGACGAAACGCACGTCGGCTGGTGCTGTGCCGCGCCCTGTGCATACGGCCGCAATTGTGTCGAACCGTTTCGACAGTCAATACGTGTAGCGCGGGATACGGAGAGAAACGTGAAGGCTGGCGCGCGGCCGGATGCTACCCGTCGGCGCAAAGAAAAACGCCACGCGAGGTTGCCGCGTGGCGTTTGTATGTTTGGCGAGCCGCGTTGCCTGTAGGCAAGTTGTGCTGCCGGACCCCTTCATTTTGTTCGTTGGTAGGCTCGATTGGATTCGAACCAACGACCCCCACCATGTCAAGGTGGTGCTCTAACCAACTGAGCTACGAGCCTAAGAAGCCGCGAATTATAGAGAGGGTTTTGGGGGAGCACAAGCCCCTTCGTGAAAATTTCTTGAAACGCGCCGGGCCGCGTGCTGACGATCGATGTCGTGCAGCGATGCGTGGAACGTCGGCTTCACATCTGCGCTCGGCTTCACATCTGCGCAGCACAGTAAAACGCGTCGATGTGCTGCCGTGTTATCCACATTGCCCTCTGGATAACCGTCCGGCAAGCCTCTGGATTCACAGTGGAACGATTGAGGATATGTCGGCGCGGCTGTGAATCGACGAAAAGTTGTTCTGTGCTGCCGGACGCTGTTCACGTCGCGCGCCCAGAGTTATGCATTTCGGTTCGCGTTGAAAATTCAGTGCGTTACCGACGTTATCCACTGTGGGGCACAGGGTTTGTTAACTATCACTACGTATATATACGAACTCTGTTAACACCTTTGGATAAGCACAGTCCGTCGACTGTGATCCGCTCACGCCGTGCGCTTCGTGTAGCGATTGGATGAACGAAGTCGAAAACTGTGGAGAGCATTGACCGATGCTTGGACCAGCCGCTCTGTAGAATTGCCGTCATCCTTGGTGAGCGGTCACGTGATGACATACGAGGTTCCGATGGTGTCGCGCGGTGCGATTGATCTGTCCGATGGCGAGCGCATCGTCCGGGTGTTGAGCGACGCGCAGCCATGGGATTGGAAATCAAAGGTGAAATGATGCCGCTGGTGAATTGTTCATATCACGGACGTGTCGGAGGCGAGCTCGTGACTCGTGCTGTGTCCGAACTCGTCAACGATCGTGGCAACTGGAAGGGCGGCCGCGGGGTCGTGCCGTTGACGCTGGTGCGCGATGAGATCGAGTTTCCGGGCTACATGCTCGAATCGGAAGCGACGAAGCTGCTTGAATTGGGCGGGACGCACGCAGGCGGAGGCGTCTATCGGTTCGACAATGACGAGCCGATGGAGACGGCGATCGGATGGTTGACGGCAACGTGCGTTGAATGCCTGAGGGAATTGATGGCCGGGCAGGAAGCAGGATAGAAGCGCGGCGTCTTCGGGGAGAGGCGATGACCCAATTGAATTTCGGCGCGGTCGATCGATGCTCGGTCCGGCTCAATACCGCGACGCTGCTCGGCCTGAAGGCGGCCTACGAGGAATTTGCGAAGACCGGGCAGGACCTGCGTAACTTCGAGATCTACATCGAGGACGAAAGTGCAGCCAGGGTCGATCCGAAGCCCGAGGACGCCGTCATCGGTGTGACGTTCGCAGCGAAGATGCCCCCAGGCGTGCGCGGGCTCGGCAACGCGAGTCCGGTCGGGACGTCGATGAAGTATGTCGTCTCTCCGGAAACCGGCGAGATTCTCAGGGTTTATCTGATCAAGTGACTTCGGAGGCGATGAAGGTAGTCGGCCTTCATATGTGGATAACCGCGACACAAAACGATGCGAAACGCTGTGCAGGCAAAAGGTGAGGGCGTGCGCGGATCACAAGCTGGGCCCAACTGGACGGAGAGAAGCAATCCCTGAGAACGAGGTGCATGCGAAACGGACATCCGGTTTCGTGCGCTTGTCGACAGCCCGTATGTGGACAACCCGCACGCCCAACCAGTCGCATCGCTGTGCTCCGGACAGGTGAGCACCATGCATTCGACCATGCGAATCAGCCCGAACGTCTTGTCTGACGGGGATTTTCCGGAATAGCGCAGGCGATGCGGAGCGTCCTCGCGCGATCCGTAGTGATGGAATGTCTTGTGGATATCGAGCAGCCAACGCACGCGAAATCCTGTGCGCTCAACAGGCGAGGGTAAGCGAATTCGGTGCTATCCCCTCATCTATCCCTCCGACGACAGAGGCGTTCTCGGCGAAATAGCGGTGCTTGGGACAATCGGAAGCATCGTCGTCATCGCGGTTTTCCTGGCGCTGGTCTATGCGTACGCGAGCGACCTCAGGACGACCCTGAAATCGGTCAGCCGGGGATCGCGTGTGGCCGAACCCAACAGTGTCTGGTTCCTCTTGCCGTACAACTTCATCGAGGACTTCTTCATTATTTCCAACGTTGTGAAGTCCCTGGAAGGGGAGTCTCGTATCCATCCGGCGCTGTCGGGTTTGCGCTCGTTCGGCCGGATCAGCGGCATCGGGTGGTGTTTTGCTCAGGTTCTTTCGTTGATACCCAATGCCATGGGCTCCATCGCGGTTTTCCTCGGGGTTTGGCACCGGGTGTTTGTGCGCCGAGCCAACAAGATGCTTGCCGGCAGCCAGGTCTCCGTGGCGACTCTACCTGGATGGACAGAGTCGTAGCCTGCCTTGGAAGCCAGATCGCTTACCCGTGCTCGATGTGGATATCCCGTTCCGCAGCGACTCGAAACCCTGTGATTCCAAAGGTGAGGGCGCCGCCGGGGTTCCGATGTGAACAACAGCCCGGGAAAGTCAGTCGAAACGCTGTGCGCTCGACCGATGAGCATGAGCTCGTTCAAGCCCGCCGGGCCGCCCCACAAAAGCCGCTGACGGCCACCACCAACCGCCACCCGCGCGCGCATCCTACCGCATCAAGTCTGCTGATCAAGCGCCTGCGCGATCGCCTTCTCGCCGACGCTGCCGGCCGGCCCGACCACCGCATAATTGAGCCCGTTCACCGACCCATACCGCGCGAGCAGCGCGCCATCCGCGCGTTGCCCGTTCGGCAACAGCCGATGTCCCGATTCCGCCGGCCGCAGATAGAAGCTCAGCGTCCGTCCGGCCTCGTCCTCATAGAGCACCATCGCAGCAGTAGCGCCGCTGTCCGTCGTGAACAAGCGCCCACCGACCGGCCTGAACCCCGCCGCGCTCAAATCCGGCAGCTTCGCCGATGCGCCCACGCCTTTGGTGAGCCATCCCTGCAAATCGCCCGCACCGGTCGGCCGGTAATCGACCTTGGCCGTTCGATCGACCACCATCATCTGATAAGCCTTGACCGCATCGCTCATCGGCGCGATCGGCGGCGCCGCGTTCCACCCGCGCGCCTGCCATCCGCCGAACGTCCCGAGCCCGACGCAGAACACGAACGAAGCCGCCATCGCGAACCGCATGCGCGCGCGCTCAGCCCGCCGGCCGCGAATCGCGGCCGGGTCCAGCGCGGGGTTGTCCGCCGGCATCCGCACGCTTTCCAGCGCGGCCCGCAGCCGCTGCGCGTCCTGCTGCCATTGCTTCACCTGTTCCGCACGGGCCGGATGCAGCGCGAGATAGCGCTCGACCGCGGCGCGCGCATCGTCATCGAGCTGGCCGTCGACATAGGCCTGAAGGTCATGTTCGTTCGGAGGCGTGTTCATTTTTTCATCAACCGCAAGGAAGGAGCAGGAAGTTCGCCGTCGCTCAGCTGGCGCAGCGCCTGGCGCGCGCGGGACAGCCGCGACATCACGGTGCCGATCGGCACCTCGAGCAGGTCGGCCACTTCCTGATAGGTGAAGCCTTCGACCGCGACGAGCAGCAGCAGGCTGCGCTGTTCGTCCGAGAGCCGGCCGAATGCTTCGAGCGTCGCGCGCGCCGCGAATTCGCGTTCGGCGGACGGCCAGTGCGCTTCGTCGTCGTCGTGGATGCGGCCGAGCAGCCACGCGTAGCGCTTCGCGCTGCGTTTGCCGTCGAGAAATTGTCGGTACAGGATCGTGAAGAGCCAGCTGCGCAGCGACGCGTCGTCGCGACGGCTCGTCCAGCGCGACAGCGCGCGCTCGAGTGTCGACTGGACGAGATCGTCGGCCGCATGGACGTCGCGCGCCAGCCAGAGCGCGAAACGTCGCAGCCTGGGGATGAGTTCGCGCAATGCTTCGTCGTCGAGGGCGGTGGAGGGCATGGCGGGGCCGGTTGCCGAAAGGGTCGTGGATGCCGCGTAGGACGCCGGCCGGCATCGATTATTCCCTCCAGCATACGAAAAAATGTTTCGTGGAATAAAGCGGCGCGGGCGACGTCCTACGCGCGTTCGACAATGATCTGACGATCGGGAGTGCATTCATGAAGCAATCTTCTTCTTCGCCGCAGCGCGAGCCCGGGCGCGGGTGGTGGCGCTGGGCCGTGATCGGCGGCGCGGTGGCCGGCGTGGCGGCGGCGTTCGGGTATGCCGGCGGGTGGCTCGCGCCGGCGCGTCTGACCCCGCACCGGCTCGTCGACGCGCTGCAGACCAACAGCGGCATCCATCCCGGCTACCGGCGCAATCACGCGAAGGGCGTGTGCGTGACCGGCTATTTCGAAGGCAACGGGGCCGCGAGCGCGTATTCGGTCGCGCCGTTCTTCAAGCCGGTGCGCACGCCGGTGGTCGGGCGCTTCGCGTTGCCGGGCGGGAATCCGTACGCGCCCGACAGCAGCGTGCCGATCCGCAGCCTCGCACTGAAGCTCACCGCGCCGGACGGCCAGCAATGGCGGACCGGGATGAACGCGATGCCGGTGTTTCCGGTCGCGACGCCGCAGGCGTTCTACGAGCAGACACTCGCGACCCGGCCCGATCCGAAGACGGGCAAGCCCGACCCGGCGAAGGTGAAGGCATTCTTCGGCGCGCATCCGGAGGCGGCCGCGTTCCTGCAATGGGTGAAGGGTGCGAAGCCGAGCGCGAGCTACGTCACCGAAAGCTATTACGGGTTGAACGCGTTCTACTTCGTCGATGCGGCCGGCAAGCGCCAGGCCGTGCGGTGGCGTGTCGTGCCGGAGCAGACGGCCGGCGCCGGCGACGTCGCGACGGCCGCGGATCCGAACGTGCTGCAACAGGACGTGACGCAGCGCATCGCGGCCGGCCCGCAGAAGTGGAAGCTGCTGGTCACGCTGGCGGAGCGCGGCGACCCGGTGGACGACGCGACGAAGGTCTGGCCCGCGCAGCGCCCGACGATCGATGCGGGCACGCTCGTGCTCGACCGCGTGGAGGCGCAGGACAGCGGCCCGTGCCGCGACGTGAATTACGACCCGACGGTGCTGCCGCAGGGGATCCAGGTGTCGGGCGATCCGTTGCTGGCGGCGCGCTCGGCCGCGTATGCGGATTCGTATCTGCGGCGCACGAGTGAAGAGGCCGGCGTGGCAGGCGTGGCGCGAGTGAGTGGGGAGGGACGGTGATGAAGGCTTCGACGACGTTTAGCTTGCCGGCGCGGGTGCTGCACTGGGTGATGGCCGCGATGATTCTCGCGATGTTGTTCATCGGGGTGGGGATGGTGGCGTCGGTTTCCGGGCGGCACGAGATTCTGGTGGCGATTCACAAGCCGCTGGGTGTGGCCGTGCTGGTGCTGGTGTGCGTGCGGATCGTGGTGCGGATGCTGTCGAAGCCGCCGGCGTTGCCCGACGATCTGCCGTGGTGGCAGAAGGTGGCCGCGCACGGGTCGCATCTCGTGCTGTATGCGCTGATGGTGGCGATGCCGCTGATCGGCTGGGCGATGCTGTCGGCAGGCGGGTATCCGGTGACGCTGGGCGGCGGCGTGCAGTTGCCGGCGCTGGTGTCGGCTGATCCGGTGACGTTCGCGTGGCTCCGGGTTGCGCATCGCGTGCTGGCTTATCTCTTCTTCCTGACGTTCCTCGCGCACTTTGCCGCGGCGTTGTATCACGGGCTGATTCGGCGGGACGGCGTGGTGAGGGCGATGGTCGGGCGGTAATCGACGGAAGGTTGCGTTCGATACGGCGGGGGCTGTTCAAGGGCGACCGAGGCCGCCCCTGCCGTGTCGTCTTATATATGAGCCCTGGGAAGGCTCGGCGGCCCCCGCCATAGCACGTCAAAAATATTTCACAAAAGGGGTTGCGGAGACCGGGGCGGATGCATAGAATCACGCCTCTTTCGCGCTAACGGAAACACGGCGCGGGGGAAGAAGAGGGAAGCGGTGCTGTTGCAGTCGGTTTTATCGATTCCAGTGCACGCGAAATTAAACCGCAGTCGTCGCAACGAAGTAGTTAAAAAAGTTGTTGACGAGTCTCAAAAAACGGTTGATAATCTTGCTTCTCTGCTGCTGAAAACGCAGCGCTGCCGAGGGGTCTCAGATTCCTCGCAGAAACGCTCTTTAAAAATTAACAGCCGATAAGTGTGGGCGCTTGATGAAAGCGAGCTGATCCTCGGATCAGATAGCAAAAGTATCAAGAGTCTCACACTAAAGTAAGTCAGGTTTATGAAGTGATTCATATTCCTGTCAGCTTTGAGTGAGCGA
>NZ_LFZP01000089.1:0-430 GCF_002925705.1 Burkholderia anthinoferrum | reverse complement strand
TTTGATCCAGTCCCGAAGGAACCGCTCCGGAGAAACAAAGCCGAGCGACGAATGACGACGACTGCGGTTGTAAAACACTTCGATGTATTCGAACAGATCGGCCTTCGCGGCCTGGTGTGTCCGGTAGCGCGTGGCGTGAACCCGTTCGTTCTTCAAGCTGTTGAAGAAGCTTTCCGTAGGGGCATTGTCCCAACAATTTTTCTTGGGGCTCATCGAGCAGCGCATACCGTACGCGGCCAGCTTGCGCTGGAACTCGTGGCTCGCATACTGGCTGCCCCTATCCGAGTGACACAGGGCGCCCGGCATGGGGCGGCGACGAAACCAAGCCATCGCCAGCGCGTCCGTCACGAGATCCGCCGTCATACGCGACTTGATGGACCAGCCCACCACCTCCCGGTTGAACAGGTCGAGTACCACGGCCAGGTACAGC
>NZ_LFZP01000036.1:0-457 GCF_002925705.1 Burkholderia anthinoferrum | reverse complement strand
TTCGGCGTGCAGTCGATCGATCGGCAGACGCTGAAGAACAACGTCGTCGGGCTCGCGAAGGCCGCGAAGGTCTTCAACATTCCCACCACGATCACGACGGTCGAAAGCGAGAGCTTTTCGGGCCACACCTATCCCGAACTGCTCGACGTGTTCCCGAACCAGAAGACGCTCGAACGCACGTCGATGAACTCGTGGGACGACCAGAAGGTGCGCGACGCGCTGGCCGCGAACGGCCGCAAGAAGGTGGTCGTGTCGGGGCTGTGGACCGAAGTCTGCAATACGACGTTCGCGCTGTGCGCGATGCTCGAAGGCGACTACGAGATCTATATGGTCGCCGATGCATCGGGCGGCACGTCGCAGGCCGCGCACGATATCGCGATGCAGCGCATGGTGCAGGCCGGCGTGGTGCCGGTCACGTGGCAGCAGGTGCTGCTCGAATGGCAGCGCGACTGGGCGC
>NZ_LFZP01000002.1:0-472 GCF_002925705.1 Burkholderia anthinoferrum | reverse complement strand
ACATGCACTTGTTCGCTTGACCCTATAACGAGTCTGTCTCGTTACAGGTTGAGTTCTCGCGTTGTGCCGTATTCCAAAATCGAGCCGAACAATGAAGTTCGAATCATCTTGAGATACATCGATACAATCACAACCCGGATAGTTTCCACGTCCATCTCAAAGACGCTTCCGCTATCCAAATTACTTACTTCTTCCAGATTGTTAAAGAACGACAGCCGATACGTACTTCGTACCGCTCTGACTGGCTCAATCGCCAATGAGAAAAACTCGAACTAAACTTCATTCGAATGTTTGTCATTGAAGATTATTGAAAGCGGCCGGCATGATAACCGGTTTAAACCGCAGACAGCTAGTCTGTCTTAATCAACAGCCGATAAGCGTGAGCGCTCAACTTGGGCGAGAAGCTCTGGAAAGGAGGTGATCCAGCCGCACCTTCCGATACGGCTACCTTGTTACGACTTCACCCCAGTCA
>NZ_LFZP01000016.1:0-479 GCF_002925705.1 Burkholderia anthinoferrum | reverse complement strand
GCGCGGTACAGGTCGACCAGGTTCGTCCAGCGGGCCAGACGCGCGCTGATCAGCGACTGCTGCGCCGAGTACAGATCCGTCTGCGCGGTTAGCACCGACAGGTAGCTGTCGACGCCGTTCTTGTACCGCAGGTCCGACAAGTCGAAGCGCCGCTGCTGCGCGTGCTCGTTGCGCTCGAGCGCCGCGATCTGCTGGTCGTACGTGCCGCGTGCGGCGAGGCCGTCCGCCACTTCGCGGAACGCCGACTGGATCGCCTTCTCGTAGTTCGCGATCTCGATGCGCTTCTGCACGTTCGCGAGATTCAGGTTCGCGATGTTCTGCCCGCCTTCGAAGATCGGCATCGTGATCTGCGGCGCGAACGACCATGCGGCCGTGCCGGCCTTGAACAGACCGCCGAGCGTCGGGCTGCCGGTGCCGAACGCGCCCGTCAGCGAGATACGCGGGAAGAATGCCGCGCGCGCCGCGCCGATGTTCGCGTT
>NZ_LFZP01000088.1:0-490 GCF_002925705.1 Burkholderia anthinoferrum | reverse complement strand
ACGAGACGTCGCGCAACGTCGCGGCCGTGCTCGCGAGCCAGATCGCGCGGACGGTCGAAACGTCGAACAACGCGCTGGTCGCGCTGGCTGCCGACCTGGGCAAGCAGGCCGTACAGCGCATGGACACCGGGTTGCGGCACGACCTGCTGTTCGAGCGCACCGCGGCCCAGTACCTCACCGGCATGGGCGTGACCGACCGGCGCGGCCAGTTGATCGACGGATGCTGCGGCACGACCCATCGCTGGGACTTCAGCGATCGCGACTACTTCAAGGTCCATCGCGACGCGGACAACGTCGGGCTCTACGTGTCCCAGCCTTATCGGGCACGCTCGCGCGGCGGCAAGGAGTCGATCGCGCTGTCGCGGCGCATCGAGCGGCCCGATCATGCGTTCAACGGGATCGTGGTCGTCGCCATCGATCTCGCTTACTTCGAGCAGCTCCTGTCCCGGCTCGACGTCGGCCCGAACGGGGTCAGCGCGATCGTGCGCGC
>NZ_LFZP01000090.1:0-524 GCF_002925705.1 Burkholderia anthinoferrum | reverse complement strand
CTGCCGTCGCCGCCCCGTTGCAGCCGCTCCCATTCGTCGGCCAGCGCGGTATCGAGCGCGCGGCGATTGTGCAGGCCCGTGAGCGGGTCGGTTCGAGTGAGCTCGGTCAGCAGCGTCTGCTTGCGAAGGTTGTCGCGCAACGCGAACGCTAGCAGCCAGACCACGGCGCAGAACAGCGTGCTGATCACGATGGCCGACACGCCGACCGTCCACGACAGACGACGGATGCCGGCCAGCACGTCGCTTTCGGCCGGCGCGACGACCGCGATCAGCGGCGTGCCCGGTATCCGCTGGTACGTATACAAGCGCACGACGCCGTCGATGCTCGAACGGGCGGGATAGAAGCCCGATTCGCTGTTCACCATCCGCTTGAACGATTTCGAGCGACGCAGGAGATTCATCTGGCCGTCGTTCAATGACGGGTTTCTCGCGAGGATCGTGCCGTCCGCGCGCACGATCGCGCTGACCCCGTTCGGGCCGACGTCGAGCCGGGACAGGAGCTGCTCGAAGTAAGCGAGATCGAT
>NZ_LFZP01000018.1:0-617 GCF_002925705.1 Burkholderia anthinoferrum | reverse complement strand
ACATGCACTTGTTCGCTTGACCCTATAACGAGTCTGTCTCGTTACAGGTTGAGTTCTCGCGTTGTGCCGTATTCCAATTGAGTCGAACATAGAGTTCGAATCATCTTGAGATACATCGATACAATCACAACCCGGATAACTTCCACGTCCATCTCAAGACGCTTCCGCTATCCAAATTACTTACTTCTTCCAGATTGTTAAAGAACGACAGCCGATACCTACTTCGTACCGCTCTGACTGGCTCAATCGCCAATGCAAAATTCTCGGTTCAGTGTCTGAACCAAGCCCTTAGCGTTGGTGATTGGTGGAGGCAGACGGGATCGAACCGACGACCCCCTGCTTGCAAAGCAGGTGCTCTCCCAGCTGAGCTATGCCCCCATGAGTACAGATGCCTCAGGTGTGTTACCGCCAGACAATGGTGGGTCTGGTTGGATTCGAACCAACGACCCCCGCCTTATCAAGACGGTGCTCTAACCGACTGAGCTACAGACCCCTGAGTCTGTCTTTAATTTACAGCCGATAAGCGTGAGCGCTCAACTTCGCGAGAAGCTCTGGAAAGGAGGTGATCCAGCCGCACCTTCCGATACGGCTACCTTGTTACGACTTCACCCCAGTCA
>NZ_LFZP01000007.1:0-627 GCF_002925705.1 Burkholderia anthinoferrum | reverse complement strand
CGGATCTGCTCGTCGAGCCAGCGCTCGAGCCATTCCGGATCCGGCAGGCGCGATTGCACGGTGTCGCGCGGGAACAGCGCCTGGTTCACGTGCAGGTTGGTCGGGTGCAGCGGCTTCTCGGTGCGGCGCGCCGACGCCATCAGCACGCCGATCTTCGCGAAGGCCGCACGCGCGACGTCGCCGCAGTTGTTCAGCGCCTTCTTCATGTAGCGCAGGTACGCGCCGCCATGACGCGCCTCGTCGCGCGAAATCGTTTCGTAGATCTGCTTGATGACGGGCTCGGTGTGCCAGTCGGCCGCGCAGCGGTACCAGTGGTTCAAACGGATCTCGCCGCAGAAGTGCAGCATCAGCGTCTCGAGCGGCGGCGCAGGATCGAACTGGAAGCGCACCGCGTGCAGTTCCTCCTCCATCGGCACCAGCTCCGGCTTGAAGCGGCGCAGGTATTCCATCAGCACGAGCGAATGCTTCTGCTCCTCGAAGAACCACACGCTCATGAACGCGGAAAAGTCGCTGTCGTGCTGGTTGTCGCGCAGGAACATTTCCGTCGCGGGCAGCGCCGACCATTCGGTGATCGCGTTCATCTTGATCGTCTTCGCCTGCTCGTCGGTGAGCAGCGAAGCGTCGAAC
>NZ_LFZP01000015.1:0-650 GCF_002925705.1 Burkholderia anthinoferrum | reverse complement strand
GTCTGCGCCTGACGCAGCTCGAGCTCGGAGCCCGTGCCGTTGTCGAACTGCAGCTTCGTCAGGTCGTACGATGCCTGCGCGGTCTTCAGCGTGTTTTCCGTGACCTTCAGCAGATCATCGGTCGACAGCAGCGTCAGGTACTGGTCAGCCACCTGCGACACCAGCGAGATTTCCGATGCCTGCCGGGCATACGACGTCGACAGGTACTGCGCGAGCGCCTGGTCCTTCAGGCTCTGCACGCGGCCGAACAGGTCGAGCTCCCACGACGCCGAGAGCCCGACGTTGTAGGCGCGCGAGATGTACGGCGCACCGGTCTGCGACAGGCCCTGCGGCACGCGCTGGATGCTGCCCGTGCCCGTGCCGTCGAGCGTCGGGAACAGCCCCGCGCGCGTGATCTGGTACTGCGCGCGCGCCGCCTCGATGTTCAGCACCGACACGCGCAGGTCGCGGTTGTTGTTCAGCGCGATCTCGATCAGCCGCTGCAGGCGCGGATCGACGAAGAACTCGCGCCAGCCGATGGCGGTCGCAGCTTGCCCGTTCGCGCTGCGCGCGCCGGCCGCGCCCGGCTGCGTCGCGTAGACGCCGCCGGCCGGGTACGCCTGCGCGACGGGCGCGTCGGGCCGCTTGTAATGCGGCGCCATCGTGCAGCC
>NZ_LFZP01000086.1:0-691 GCF_002925705.1 Burkholderia anthinoferrum | reverse complement strand
CGTCCGGCGGCAATCGCGACGGCCGTCGCGACGGGGTTCGCGCGGTCGAGCGTCGTGAATCGTCCGTTATGCAGGATCAGATCCGGTTGGGTCACGGTTGCGGTCATGTGCATCACCTCTTGTTGATCAGAAGCCAAACAGCTGTTTCACGGTGGGTAACGCTTGCACGCCGATCAGCATGCCGAGCAACCCGACCAGCGCAATCAGCGGCGGTGCGGGAGAGCGAACCTTGATGGCGCTGTAAATCACACCGATCAGCAGGCCCGCACCAAGGGAAACCAGATAAGGTTTCATGCGATCAATCTCCCGGACAATTTCAAATGCAGGCGCGGTGTGCCGAACGGCATGCCGCGGGCGGCATTCGTGTTTCGGTCACGTCCGCCGCCCGCGGCAATGGAGCCGATGCGGCGCGTTCGCATCGAACCCGTCGCACCGGCATCCGCCGTTGCGGGCCGTCCGCGCTTACTTCGCCGGAACGGGCGCAATCGACTCGTGCGGCGTCGCGGTACGCTGCGGCGCCTTGTGGAGCATCGTGTACGCGTAGTCCACGCCCATCCCGTATGCGCCCGAATGCTCCTTCGCGATCGCCATCACCGCGTCGTACGTCTCGCGGTGCGCCCAGTCGCGCTGCCATTCGAGCAGCACCTGCTGCCACGTGACCGGCACCACGCCGGCCTGCACCATGCGCTGC